>DASRNA010000027.1:0-14086 GCA_035647655.1 Clostridia bacterium
AAGAAAAAGAAAGGCCTACGCGATTGATCCTTCGGATTTGGGAAATTTTTTCCACAAAATTATGGAAAGAGCCATGCTGGACTATAGTCAGGGGCTTTTTGACCAAGATCAGATATCTTCCCATATAAGAAAGATTGCAAAGGAGCTCCTTGAAGAAGAAGAGCAGTATGAAGCCTTTCTTACTGGAGGGGCCGGCAAATATTTACTGGAGCGCAGCCTTATGACCCTAGAGAGTCTTTTGGCCTATATTATTAGTCATAGTGAGACAAGTCAGTTTAAGCCACAGTTTTTTGAGCAGAGCTTTATGATAGAAGAAGAAAAGTATACCTTCCGCGGCATTATTGATAGGGTGGATATCTTAGAGGACCATTTTGTGGCCATTGATTATAAAACCGGAGGAAAGAGTTTTGATTTGAATAAGGTCTTCCAAGGAATCGACCTCCAGCTAATGCTCTATATTGATGGATTTAGGGCTAAAAAGCCAGACCTTTATCCAGCCGGGGTCTTTTATTTTAGACTCCATGATCCTCTAGGAGATGAAAAAAAAGAAGCCCAGAGCTTTTTAAAGTATGATGGTCTTTTTATTGGAGAAGAATCCTTGGCCCAGGCCTATGATCCAGATATTGGCAGGGGCCTTCTTCCCCTGAAGATTACAAAAAAAGGAGACTATAGCAAGTCCAGCAAGGTGCTAGATCCTGAGCAAGCAGAAAAGCTCCTTGAAAGAAGCAGAAACTTTGCTAGGGACTATGTAGAAGACATTCTAAAAGGATCTATGGAGATCTTGCCCCTTCTTGATCCTAGGGGCGGGCCAGGTTTTACTAGAGCCTGTGATAGTTGCGACTTTGCTGCTATTTGCCGTTTTGATCCCCAGGCTCCAGGGGGAGACTATAGTAAATTCGAAGAATTAAGTGATAGAGAGATTAGGGAGGTTCTATAAATGAAATGGACCGATCAGCAAAAAGAAGTCATCGAGGCCAGGGGAGTAGATATTCTTGTTTCAGCAGCCGCCGGTTCAGGCAAAACAGCTGTTCTTACCCAAAGGATTATTGCCCTTATAGAAGAAGGTTACTCCTTGGATGATTTTTTAGTCATCACCTTTACCCGGGCTGGGGCCAAGGAGATGAAAGAAAAAATACGCAGGCAGCTCCTAAAAAAAAGCAAGGAATCTGGCAAGGCTTTTTTTGAAGAGGAGGTAAAAAAGCTGCCCCGGGCACAAATATCTACCATCCATTCTTTTTGTAGTGCTATTTTAAAGGAAAACTTCCATCTTCTTGATATTGATCCCAATTACCGAGTAGCAGCTGAGGGAGAGCGTCGCTTGATGGAGGAGGAGAGCCTGGATGAAGTCATGGAGGCTTACTATAAAAAAGAGGACCCTATCTTTTATGAGCTACTGGAAATATTTACCAACCAGCGTAGTGACCAAGGCCTGCGAGAGGTGATTATTCAAATAGAGACCTTTCTTTCTCAAAAACCCAGAAGACAAGTTTATCTTGATAAGATGAAAGATTATTACCAAGAGGAAGACTTTTGGTGGGAGCTGCTTGCTAGTCAAACAAGGCAGAGACTAGAAGAGTTTGAGAGCATCTATAATAAAACCCTTCCTTTAATTATGACAGAAGACTTGCTAGAATTTATGGAAGAAGAAAGGGCCATGCTTTATAATTTAGAAAAGACGGGTCTTTCTTTTAAGCGCTTTCCCACAAAAAAGTTTATGAAGGAAGAAGCCAATAGGGTAGAAATTAAAGCAGCAAGGGATGAGTGGAAAAAACTCTTCGAAAATAGCCTTGCCAAAAAAGACTTTAAAGAGCTCTATAAAAAAGTGCAGCATTCTTTTCTTTATATAGAAAAACTAATAGAGATTAGTGAAAGCTTTCATCAGAACTTTTTTGCCCGTCGCCTGCAAGAAAACAAACTTAGTTTTTCTGATTTAGAGCATCTTGCCCTTAAGGCCATGGAAAAAGAAGAGGTGGCCCAGTTTTATAAGGAAAAGTTTTCCTTTGTATTTATCGATGAGTACCAGGACACCAATGAGCTGCAAGAATATCTGGTTTCTTTATTTGTTCGAGAGGGCGGGCTTTTTATGGTGGGAGATGTGAAGCAAAGTATTTATGGCTTTCGTGAGGCCAGGCCAGATCTTTTTATTGAAAAGTATCATAGCTATAACCAGCTTAAAAAAAAGCGCCGCATTGATCTTACCAAGAACTTTCGCAGCGCTCGGCCTATCCTTGAGGCTTCTAATGATCTTTTCCAAAAACTTATGCGAGAAGATTTCGGTGGCCTTGAATATGATGATAAGGCAAGACTGGTTTTTGGAAATAAGAGCCTAGGGGACATAGAGGACCAGGTGGAGTTTCTTGTAACAGAAACTCCGGGAGATCCCCATGAGGAAGAAATTAAGAGCATTATTTCTCGTATACACCAGCTGATCGAGGAGGGATATAACTATAGGGATATTGTGATTCTTTATAGATCGCCAAAAAGCTTTATTGAGCCTGCTATCAATCTTTTTCGCCAGGCAGGCCTGCCGCTTTTTAGCGATCAAGGAGAAAGTCACCTTGAAAGCCTAGAGGTGCAAATTCTACTAAACTATCTAGAGGTCATCAATAATGGTTTTCTTGACCTTCCCCTGCTGAGTTTACTGCGCCTTCCTAGATATGCTTTTACAGACCAGGAGCTTTATGATCTGAGGGGAAAAGAAAGATATTTCCACCAGGGCTTTTATGATTATATGGTAGAAGGAGAGCTCTTAGAAAAGAAGAAGTTCTTCTTAGAGGAAATCAAAAAGCTGCGCTGGAAAAGCAGGCAAATGAGCGTGGCTGAACTCCTGCACTATCTCTACCAAGAGGTTGAATTTGAGGAGTTTGCCCTTCTTATGAGCGGTGGCGAGCAAAGGCTTATGAATATTCGCTTTCTTTTTGAACGGGCCAAGGAGTTTGAAGAAACAACCATGGTGGGGCTGCCGGCCTTTTTAACCTATATTGATAAACTTCGTGAGCAAAAACAGGACCGTGAAAGTGCAAAACTTCTTGGAGAAGATGCCGATGTCATCCGCCTAATGAGTATCCACAAATCAAAGGGGCTAGAATTTCCTCTTGTTTTTGTGGCGGGTCTTTGGAAAAACTACAATGAAATGAGCTATCGGGGCCCCTTGTTTTTTGATGATGATGTCTTTGTAATGGACTTTTTTGATTTAGAAGAAAGAAGAAAAGAAAGGTCTCCCTTTAAGGATATCCTAATAGAAAAAAGCAAGATCAAAGCAAGACAAGAAGAGATTCGCCTTCTTTATGTAGCAATGACCCGGGCGGAGAAAAAACTGATTCTTTCTACCTATGCAAAAGAAGAGATAGTAAAGGGGGCTAGGCTAAATACCTGGGAGCTTAAGCGGCAAAAAAGCTTTCATGATTTGCTGGTTAAAAGCACTCCCGAATTTAAGCCCCCGGCTCCCAAATATGTTATGATGAAAAATATAGCCTATGATTATATAGACAGTCCAGGCCCCCGGGGGGTAGAGGTTGCTAGCTTTAATCCCCCGCCCCCTCGAAAGGAGGCCTACAAGACCAGTATTACATCTCTTATTAGTAGAGAAGAAAAAACACCCAGCTTTGAATTACTAGGCGCAGAGGGGGGAAAAGAAAGAGGCACACTTTTTCATAAGGCCATGGAATTTATAGATCTTGATCTAGCCCAAAAAGACCTAGACCTTGCTCTAAAACGACTAGAGGAACTGGGACTGTTAAAAGATTTTTCAGATGCCCATCTAGTAGAGGTGTTTTTAGACTCTAGCTTGGGTAAAAGAGTGGTAATGAGTCCAAAGATTTTAAGAGAAAGGCCCTTTATCTTAAAAAAAGACAAAAGACTGGTCCAGGGTGTGGTGGATTTGGCCTTTTGGGAGGATGGCTGGGTACTGGTTGATTATAAAACAGACCGCTCTTTTCATTACCTAGATAACTATCAAAGACAACTGGGCCTATATAAGGAAGCTTTTGAGAAAATAACAAAAGAAAAAGTAAAAGAAGCTTTTATTTACTTTTTACGTTTAAATAAGGCAATCGAAATAAAGGAGAAAATTGATGAATCTTGAAAATATGGCTACACAAACAATTCGCTATCTAGCCGTTGATGCGGTTAACAAGGCAAAATCTGGTCATCCAGGTCTTCCTATGGGGGCTGCTCCCATGGCTAAGGTTCTGTTTAGGGATCATTTGCAATTTAACCCCCAGGATCCTGACTGGTTGGGAAGAGACCGATTTGTCCTCTCAGCTGGCCATGGTTCTGCCCTGCTTTATGCCCTTTTGCATCTTTATGGCTATGATCTGAGCATGGAAGATCTTAAGGCCTTTAGGCAGGTGGGAAGTAAAACGCCAGGTCATCCAGAGTATAGAGACACTCCTGGGGTAGAAACAACCACAGGTCCCCTAGGTCAAGGACTGGCCAATGCGGTGGGTATGGCGATGGCCTCAAAGAAAATGGCCAGCCAATATGGGGCACTTTTTGATAATTACACCTATGTTATTGTGGGTGATGGAGATTTAATGGAAGGAATCACTTCTGAAGCATCTTCCCTAGCAGGTCATCTAAAGCTAGGAAAGCTGATTGTGCTTTATGATTCCAACAATATAACCATTGATGGACGAACGGATATTACTTTTTCAGAAGATGTCAGGGCCCGCTATAAGGCCTATGGCTGGGAATGCTTCTTGATCGCTGATGGAAATGATGAAGAAGAAATTAGTCGAGTAATTGAAGAGGCTAAAAAAAGCGACCGACCAACCTTCATTGAAATAAAGACCATAATCGGTTATGGCAGTCCAAATAAAAGTGATTCTTCCGCAGCCCACGGGGCCCCCCTGGGAGAGGAAGAAACAGCCCTAACCAAAAAAGCAACGGGTTGGGACTTTAAAGAAGACTTTTTTGTTCCTGATCAGGTCAGGGTCTACTTTGAAGAAACGGTAGATAAAAAGAAAGAGGCCTATGCAGCTTGGATGAAAAGCTTTAAAGAGCAAAAGATTTCTTTTCCTTCTATAAAGGAAGGAGCATTAGAGGCCCTTATGGCTGAGGCCAGCGGAGATAAGGCCACCCGGATCCATGGAGAGGCCATGATAAATACCTTAAATGACTTTATGCCAAATCTTTTTGGTGGTTCAGCAGATCTTGCTGGCAGTAATAAAACAAGCCTAAAGGCAGAGGAAGATTTTTCTTCCGAAAACCCCCTGGGTAAAAATATACACTTTGGGATTCGAGAACATGCCATGGCGGCGATTGTCAATGGAATTGCCATTCACGGCGCCTATAGAGGATATGGAGCAACTTTTTTAAGTTTTGCAGATTATATGAAACCCTCCCTCCGCCTAGCTGCTCTAATGGAGATTCCAACCGTCTCCATCTTTACCCATGACTCCATTGGGGTGGGCGAGGATGGACCGACCCATCAGCCTATTGAGCAGGCTCTAATGCTTCGCAGCATTCCTGGCATGGAGGTATACCGCCCGGCGGATGGAAAAGAGACAGCCCTTGCCTACTATCAAGCCTTTAGTGGGGAAAAACCGGCCTCTATTCTTCTTACCAGACAAACACTAAAAGAACTTGATATTGAGCGGAAAGATGCCCATAGAGGTGGCTATATAGCCCTAAGAGAAGAAAAGACTCCAGAGCTTATCTTACTAGCTTCGGGTAGTGAATTGTCTCTTGCCCTAGAAGCAGCTAAGGCCCTGCGGGGAGAAATTGATATCCGCGTGGTTAGTATGCTAAACATGGAGGGCTTTGATGGCCAAGAAGAGGCTTATAAAAAGATGGTCCTTCCAGAAGAAGTAAGAAAACGATTTGCTATAGAGGCAGCTAGCTCCCTAAGCTGGTTTAAGTATATTGGTCTTGATGGAGACTATCTCTGCCTGGATCAATTTGGAGCCAGCGGGCCAGGAGATGAGCTATTTACACTTTATGGCTTTACCCTAGACAACCTAATCAAAGAAATAAAGAGGTATATGAATAATGGGAGTTAGGATCACAGAAACAATTCTTCGTGATGCCCACCAGTCCTTAATTGCAACCAGGATGCCCCTAGAAGATATGGCGCCTGTACTTGAGCAGCTTGATGCTGTTGGCTACCACGCCCTGGAAATGTGGGGCGGGGCCACCTTTGATGCCTGCCTTCGGTTCTTGGATGAAGATCCTTGGGAGAGATTACGCTTTATTCGAAGGCATGTAAAAAAGACCAAGCTTCAAATGCTCCTTCGTGGACAAAATATTTTAGGCTATAAGCACTATGCAGATGAAGTTGTGGAAGAATTTATAGAGCGTAGTGTTAAAAATGGCATTGATATTATTAGAATTTTCGATGCCCTAAATGACTTTGACAATATTCGACTTGCTATGGAGGCAACAAAAAAAGCGGGTGCCCATGCCCAGGCAGCTATCAGCTATACAACAAGTCCAGTTCATACAAGAGAAAAGTTTGCTGAAATGGCAAAGGAACTCCGTGATATGGGAGCAGACTCCCTTTGTATTAAGGATATGAGTGGCATTCTGCTTCCCTATGAGGGAGCCGAGCTAGTAAAGGCCATAAAGGCTGAGGTGGACCTTCCCCTTGAACTCCACAGTCATATGACAAGTGGTATTGCTGATCTTATGTATCTTAAGGGGATTGAAGCGGGGGCTGATATAATAGATACAGCCCTTAGCCCCCTAGCCATGGGAAGCAGCCAGCCGGCTACGGAGTCATTTGTTATGACCCTTAAAGACACCCCCTATGAAACCGGCCTTAATATAGATATTCTTATGGAACTGGCAAAGTACTTCCGAATAAAAAAAGAAGAGTATTTGGAAAAGGGACTTCTTAATCCCAGGGTTTTGGGGGTGGATATTCGTACCCTTTGGTACCAGGTTCCCGGAGGTATGCTCAGTAATCTTTTGAGCCAGCTTTCTGAATCTGGTAGACTGGATCAATTTGACCTAGTTATGGATGAAGTCCCCAGGGTAAGAGAAGACTTTGGATATCCCCCTCTGGTTACTCCTACGTCTCAAATTGTGGGGACCCAAGCTCTTTTTAATGTCCTTACGGGAGAACGCTATAAGATGGTGCCTGAAGAAGTCAAGGCCTATATGCGGGGGGAGTATGGACAAAGTCCTGCCCCGGTTAATCAGGAGCTGAAAGATAAAATCCTAACTGGCCAGGTCCCGGAAGCCGAAAAAACAAAAAGCTTGGCAGACTTTAAAAAGGAAGTTGGCGAGTATTATACTCAGCCCGAAGATGTGCTAAGCTATGCTCTATTTCCCCAGGTGGCCAAGGAGTTTTTTAAAAAAAGACAAGCTAGATTCCTTGAACTAGATGGTGACTTACTTGATAGGAAGAATAAGGTTTACCCGGTATGATGGTGGGGATTGATCTTGTTTTTATACCAAGGATAGCGGCCCTTTTGAAAAAGGGGCCCTTTCTTCAAAGATATTTCACAGATAGTGAGATTGCTTATTTTCAGAAGAGTGAAAACCCCAATGTCCTAGCAGGAAACTTCGCTGTAAAGGAAGCCTTTAGCAAGGCCTTAGGTACAGGGATTCGGGGTTTTTCTTTAAAGGATGTAGAGGTGCTTCGAGATGACTTGGGCAAGCCTGTGATTTATCTGCATGGAAGCTTGGCAAGGAGAAAATTTCGTTTTCTAGAGTGCAGCATCTCTCATGATGGTGATTATGCCACTGCCCTGGTGGTGATGGAGGAGGAATTATGAGACCAACACAAGCCAAGATACATATGTATCGCTTAAAAGAAAATATGGAGCTACTAAGGGAAAAATCTGGCCAGAGAACCTTCCTTGCTGTCATTAAAGCTGACGCCTATGGTCATGGCGCTCTTAGATGTTTAGACTATCTTTATAAGCAAGGGATAGGTCATTTTGGGGTTGCTACCTTTGGGGAGGCCTTGGAACTTCGCGCTGCCAATGAGGATATTTTTATTATGGTCTTGGGTGCCACTGATCCCTCGGACTATGAAGAGGCTGCCAGAAAAAAAATACGGCTACCTATTTTTGATCTAGCCAGTTTGGAGCACTATATCAGTCTAAAAGAAAAAGGACCTATACATATTAAGATTGATACGGGTATGCACCGACTGGGTTTTGCGCCGGAGGAATTTAAAAAACATATTGAAAAAATAAAAAAAATAAATCCGGAAGGGATTTATACACATATTGCCAGGGCCGATGAAGAGGATACTTCCTCAGCCTATGGCCAGATTAAACGCTTTAATGAACTGGTGGACTATTGTGATGGCCAGGGACTGGCCTTTGAATTTATCCATTATGCAAACTCAGCAACGATTTTACATCTTGATCTGGGTTCTACAAATATGGTTAGGGCAGGAATAGCCCTCTATGGCCTAGCTCCTGATGGGAAAAGAAGTTCTGGTCTTAGACCGGTAATGAGTCTTCACAGCAAGATTTTATCCATTCGAGAAATCCCAGCAGGCCAGGGAGTAAGCTATGGCCATACCTTTATTGCCTCAAGGCCCTCGCGCATTGGGACTATGCCCCTAGGCTATGCTGATGGCTATAAGCGCCAGATGAGTCGAAGGGCCCGAGTATATGCGGCGGGTAGCTATCTACCTCAAGTAGGCAATATTACCATGGACCAGACCATGGTAGATCTTACTGGTACAAATGTTATGCTTTATGATGAAGTGGAGCTTATGGGTGAACATATTTCCTGCGAAGAGCTAGCCCTAGCTGCAGGGACAATCAATTATGAAATAGTGACCACCTTAGGTAAGCGGGTGGACAGGGAGTATATTTATGAGTAAAATACATAGACAGAA
Source organism: Clostridia bacterium (assembly GCA_035647655.1). Taxonomy (GTDB): domain Bacteria; phylum Bacillota; class Clostridia; order Peptostreptococcales; family Acidaminobacteraceae; genus DTU036. The sequence goes on from DASRNA010000027.1 coordinate 8,804, forward strand.
AAAATTTAAACTTAAAATCCAAAGGGGAGATATTTATCTTGCCGATCTTAATCCTGGTGTAGGAAGTGAGCAGCAGGGAACCAGGCCTGTGCTAGTACTGCAAAACAATATTGGCAACCGATTTAGTCCTACTATTATTGTTGCCCCTATTACCGGTCATATCCGAAGAGGCAATATCCCAACCCATGTACTTATTACAGAAGAAATTTCTGGTCTTGAAAAAGATTCCAATGTGCTCTTAGAGCAGATTCGAACAATAGATAAACAACGTCTTATTACTAAATTGGGGAAACTTTCTAAGGTTGCCCTAATGGATATTGAAAAAGCGACAAGAATCAGTTTGGGTCTGGATAAAAAAGAAGAAATTTAGTAAGAAAATAGACGGCTTAATCCTAACAAGGATGTAATAAGTGTACTTTTTCGGGGAAAAAGCGTGTTTTTTTACCAATATACTTGCATATTTTCCCATAAGAGGCTTATAATAGTGAGCACCTTGAAAAGGAGAACATCATGTTAGAACTTAAAGAAGTATCTATGCGTTATCCCACGGGCAATATTGGCCTAGGGGATGTAAGCATAAAAATTGATAAGGGAGAATTTGTTTTTCTAATAGGAGCTAGTGGTGCTGGAAAAAGCACATTTATTAAGCTTTTGACGAAGGAACTTTCCCCCACCTCAGGCCAGTTATGGTTTGAGGATAAGAACATCACCAAGATGCATAAAAGAAGAATACCGCATTATCGCCGAAAACTAGGTATCGTTTTTCAAGATTATCGTCTTCTTGAAAAGGAAACTGTGGCAGAAAATGTGGCTTTTGCCATGCGTATTATTGGAAAGAAAAACCGCGAAATTCAAAGAACCTTGCCTCTTATTTTAAATCTAGTGGGATTAAAAGGAAAAGAAAAGATCTTTCCCGACCAACTTTCTGGAGGGGAGCAACAAAGGGTTAGTATTGCAAGAGCAATCGCTAACAATCCAAAGCTTCTTATCTGTGATGAGCCAACGGGAAATCTTGACCCAGCAACATCCTGGGAACTTATGGACTTACTGAGTAAGCTTCATACCCACGGTACAACAGTTATAATGGCAACCCATAGCAATGATATTGTAGATGCCATGCAAAAAAGAGTAATAGAACTGCGGGATGGGGAACTTTTCCGTGATGAGCAGCAAGGGGGCTATATTTAATGAATGCCTTAAGTCTTCTTTCTTCGCTAAAAAACATTAAGCGCAATGCATTAATGAGTTTTGCATCGGTCTTTTCTATTACATCTACTTTAGTTATTTTGGGGATTGTAATTTCTCTTATTCTTAACGTCAATCACTTGACCGACGAGTTTGTAGATAAATTCAATATTTTAAATCTTCAAATTAGTGATAGCTATAGTGATGAGCAGATTGATGGTCTTCTTGCTAGCGTTAAAGCAGAAGAAAATATTAAAAGTGTCGTCTTAATCACCAAGGAAGAGGCACTAGAAAAAATGAAACAAGATTTTGAAGGACATAGTGAAACATTAGAAGGATTGCCCGAAAACCCTATGCCCAATGTACTTCGAATTGAACTTGAGGATGTAGAAGTAGCAGAAGAGACGATTATAAAACTGGAAGAAATTGACAAAGACAATGAAATCCATTACTATAGAGATACCGTTAATAAGATTTTAAAAATTACAGATGTAATAAAGACAGTTGGTATGGTCTTGATTTTAATTTTATTAATTACAACGGTCTTCGTTGTCAACAATACCATTCGTGTAAGTATTGCTGGAAGAAGAACTGAGATAGGAATTATGCGCTATGTCGGTGCGACCAGAGGATTTATTCGAAGACCCTATATAATTGAAGGTGTAATTCTAGGACTTCTAGGTGCCATACTAAGTACGATTATTGTTAGCTATGGTTACGAGGAGATTATGAGGATGACACTAGAGAGCTTAAGCCAAATGAGCCAAAACAAGCCGCTACTGGACACACTATATGTAGTTAAAAGAGTGGGCATTTTGGCAGTTGTTATCGGAATTGGTGTGGGTATGATAGGGAGTATCTTCTCGGTACGGAAGTACTTACGAGTATAGAGGTGAAAATTATGAGGAAGTTTATTGCATTTTTGTTGGTGTTTACAATGACACTCTCGATGGGGTTCTCATTTGGAGCGAATCTGGAAGACTTACAAAAGCAAGTCGAAGAAAAAGAAGCGAATGTGGCAGAAAAAGAGATGCAACTAGAAGAAATCGAAGCCGAAGCTGGTTCTGTAGAACAACAGTACTGGAATGCTGTAGCGGAAGTTGAAATTCTTCAAGAACGGATTGCAGAAACGACAGAAGAAATCGATTTAAAGGATAAGGCCATTATTAAGACTCGAGCTGAAGTCGAAGAAGCCACGGAAGAATATAATTTCCAAGCAGGAGAGTTTGGAGGACGTCTTAGAAAAATGTACTTAACCAAGGACGACTCTTTTTGGAGTATGATCTTTAGTGCAGAAGGATTCGAAGACTTACTTATGAGGATTTCGAATTATCAACGCATCGTTGAGATGGATGAAAAAACGATGGATGAATTAAACAAACAAAAAGTGGCTCTTGAGAAGTTAGAAGAACAGCTCAGTAATGAGATGGAAGAACTCCAAGTACTTAAGGAACAACAAGAAGTCGACAAGGTTCTTTTGGATCAAAAAGCAGTTGAGTTAGAAAAACGCAAGGCCGAACTAGAAGCCATGGCAGCAGAGATATCGGCGCAGATTTCTGCCGAAGCAGCTGCGGGTGCGGAAATTCAAGCACAGATGGGTTATTTAATAGAGCAAGCACGCTTGCAAAGAGAGGCCGAAGCAGCTGCTATAAGAGCTGCTGAAGAAGCCGCTAGGCAAGAACAAGAAAATAATACGGGCGATACTAGTCAGGGCACTACCACTGACGCTCCTAGTCGGGGTGACTATGTAGGGGGTAGCTGGCAGTGGCCGACTCCGGGATACTATTATGTATCCTATGGGTTTGGTAACCGCATACATCCTGTATATGGTACTTCAGACTATCACAATGGAATCGACATTCTAGGTGATGCGGGTGCTTCAATTGTAGCAGCGCGTGATGGTCTTGTAGTTTACGCTGGTTGGTATTCTGGCTATGGTAATACTGTTATTATTGACCATGGCGATGGAATGCAATCTCTATACGCCCACGGGACTGGTGTTGGAACATCTACTGGTAGCTATGTCTATGCTGGAAACTATATTATGCCCATGGGAAGTACGGGGATTTCCTCTGCTAACCATCTCCACTTTGGTGTTATGAGTGGGGGAGCTTGGGTTAATCCTTCGGCTTATGTAGGGGGCTAGGATGGACAGACGTCGGCAAATTTCTACAATATTACTCACTGCAATCATTACGGTGATTGCAGTGATTTTTGTTTTAAAAATTGTCCCCTTTAAGATAGGGGATCAAGTCTTGATTGATTATCAGGAATATGAAAAACTTCAAGGGCTAAATCGTCGCTTTGAGAAAGTGCTTAGTCTTGAACGAACCATAAAAGAAGAATTTTATAAAGACACAGCAGAAATTGATTTTGAGACAGGTATGGTTCGAGGGCTTTTTGAAGCTCTAGGGGATAAGTACTCTGTTTATTTTGATAAAGATGAATTTTCCCAGTTTAAGCTAGAGTTACAAGGCAGCTTTTCTGGAGTAGGTATAAATATTGAGCCCATGGTGGATGGGCAGATTAGAGTTTTATCTATTATCGAAGATACGCCGGCATCGGCTTCTGGAATCTTGGCAGGAGATCGTATATTTAGTGTTGATGATAAACCTATCACCGAGGATGAGTCCCATAATGCGGCAGTAGGGCGAATCAAGGGGCCTGAGGGCACAGAGGTCGTCCTGGGTGTCTATCGTTATAATAGCCAGACTGAGGAAGATGAAGAGCTCAATTTTACTATGAAAAGAGCAAAAATCCCGCTACCACTTGTTGAAAGTGAAATGCTAGGTGAGGGGATTGGTTATCTTAGAATTTTAGGTTTTGATGAAGGAGTTCATAAAAAATTCCTAGAAGCTAAAAAGTCTCTTGAAGATAGCGGTATGGAAGCCCTTGTTTTAGACCTTCGTAGCAATCCTGGCGGAAGTCTAAATGAGGCCATTAAAATAGCGGATGAAATCCTAGGAGAACAGATTATCGTTTCTACCCAGGGGCCGAGTTTTCCTAAGAAGGTCTATGAATCTGATGCCAAAAAATCCTTGGATATTCCCTTTGTGGTACTTATGGATAATTACAGCGCCTCAGCCTCAGAGATACTTGTTGGCGCTATTCAAGACGGGGAAGTGGCACCAGTTTTTGGCAGTCATAGCTTTGGTAAGGGTCTTGTGCAAGATGTTATTAGTTTAGGTGATGGTTCTGGTTTTAAGTTAACGACCAATTATTATCTAACACCTAAGGGCAGATTAATTACACCAGATGAACCCCTTCTTCCTGATGTAAGCGAAGAAGAGATCCTTGAAAAAGGATTCGAAAGTACCTTCGATGAATTTGGACGTTATATAGACGATGGGGTGCTTGATTATGCGGTGGACTATTTAAATAATATTATTGACTGATATCAGTTAAAGGGGCAGGAAAAACTGCTTCTTTTTTTTGCCAAAAATGGCCATCAATTGGCAGGGGTAGGCCTATCAATTGTCGATTGAGATTGTTTTAATAATGATAAGGAAAAAGAGCATTTCTATCTTTAGATGGTATATAAAGAGCTTTTAAAGTAGACAAGCAAGTCCATGTAGAGCTAAATAAGAACTTGTCGTATGTTTTGAAGTGTTTTTTGATATATATCCTTCAAAAAGATGAAATATAAGTAAAGATATAGTATAATAACAAAGGAGGTAGTGATGCACACTAAAAAAATATATGAATATGGCCCACTGCTTATTTTTGGCGCGTTTTTATTTTTATTTGTTAATAATGTAGGCTATATTAAAGAGATCTTTCGGATTACCAAACCGATTTTATGGGGTATTGCCATTAGCTATGTTATGAATCCTATTTGCAAATATCTTATGGAAAAAACTAAGTTTCGATGGTCTTTGAATATTCTTATAGGATATATTTTGCTTATTATATCGATGGGTCTGTTTTTATGGGGGCTGGCTCCTATTATAGGGCAAAATATTTCTGATTTCTTAAGAAGTATTCCCGCAATAATAAAAACAATTCAGCAAACACTGATCGATATTGAAAGAGATTTATCCCAGGGTCCCTTGGCTCCACTAATGGCCCAGCTAGACTTACAGAGTTTTATAAACAGTA
>DASRNA010000028.1:0-2254 GCA_035647655.1 Clostridia bacterium
GATACACTAGATGAGATAACAGAAGCGATAAAAGAACTTGAAGCCGCAATACAACCTTTGGCTCAAAAACTCTATGAACAAGCTGCCGCCGAAGCTTCTGCTGAAGGCGAAGCACCTAGTAGTGATGATGTCGAAGAAGCAGATTACGAAGTTGTAGACTAAGATTATGGAATAGACTTTTAAGTCTATTCCTTTTATGAGGGATAGAATGAGCAAACGAGACTATTATGAAATATTAGGCGTTGAACGTGATGCCGACGATCAGGCAATAAAAAGTGCCTATCGTAAATTGGCCATGAAATATCATCCAGATAAAAATCCTGGAGACCAAGAGGCCGAAGCGACTTTTAAAGAGATCAATGAAGCCTATGAAATACTAAGTGATACGAGTAAAAGGCAAAAGTATGATCAATTCGGTCATGCAGGTGTTGATCCCAACGCTTCAGCAGGCTATGGAGATTTTGGCGGTTTTGGCGGATTTGAAGACGTCAGTGATATCTTTTCCAGTTTTTTTGGAGGAGGTAGTTTTGGCGGATTTGATGAGTTCAACCAGGGCGCATCCCGTGGTCCAAGAAGAGGCAGTGATGTTGGGGCTGATGTACATCTAAGCTTCCGTGAAGCCTATACAGGTGCCAGTAAAGAAGTTAGCTTCTATCGGCTGGAATCCTGTCCTACTTGTGATGGAAGCGGAGCTGCTGAAGGTTCTTCGGTCTCGACTTGCAGCAATTGTCAGGGCGCGGGGCAAATAAAAGAAGTCCAAGCAGGACTTTTTGGCCAAAATGTTCGTATAAGAACCTGTCCTGAATGTCATGGAACAGGTCAAAAGCCTGATAAAGCTTGCCCTACATGTAAGGGCAAGGGAAAAGTACGAAAAAGAAGAAAAATACGAGTAAAAATCCCTGCTGGAGTTGATACGGGTCATGTTATGACCTTATCAGGTGAGGGAGATATAGGAGAAGACGGCGGTCCAAAGGGAGATCTTCAGCTTAGAATTTTTGTAGCATCAGATCCAGTTTTCACTCGAAAGGGAGTGGATGTTTTTCAAGAAATCCCCATCAGCTTTACCCAAGCTGCCCTTGGTAATGAAATTCAAATAGAAGGACTTGATGGAAAAGTCAAGCTTAAGGTAGATGCTGGTACCCAACCCGGAACAGTAAGGCGCATAAGCGGTGGAGGCTTTCCTAGTGTAAGGGGTTATGGTAAGGGTGATCATTATGTAACCTTTGTGATAAAAACCCCCAAAGATCTCAATGAAACTCAAAAGGAAGCACTAAGAAATTTCGCCCAAACTATGGGGGAAGATTATACAAAAGAAAATAAAGGCTTTTTTGGGAAGGTAAAGGATGCCATTAAATAGGAGCTCCCATAGGGGGCTCTTTTCTTTGGAGGAAGACTTGGAGTATTTAATTATTAAGGTAAAAAGCAAAAATGCAGAAAAATTAGAAGAAGAACTTTCCTTTTACAAAATCGATGGACTAGAAATTCTAAACCCCCAAGATAGGATGTATTATGAGTCTAGCTGGCAAGAAGATGAGGCCCCAGATCAGCCCTTGGGAGAGGAAGCAGTTTTAAAAATTTATGGAGAAAAAAAAGAACTACAAAATATAGTCCATTCTTACCGTGATATTATCCTCCTGCATTCTTATGAAAAAAACGAAGATAAGGATTGGAATGCGCTTTGGGCCCTTCAGTTTAAGGGTATTAAGCAGGGAGATATCTTTGTAAGACCTCCTTGGATTGATAAGAAAGAGAACTATATAGACCTTATTATAGAGCCAGGGATGGGATTTGGTACGGGAAGCCATGAAACGACCCTGCTGTCTCTTGGAGCCTTAAGAGATTATCTAAAACCCAAAGCCTATGTCTATGATGTGGGCACAGGAAGTGGAATTTTAGCCATACTGGCCAAAAAACTAGAGGCAAGTTTTGTTCATGCAATAGAAATAGATGAAATGGCTCTTAAAAATGCCAGAGTAAATGCTGAACTAAATAACCTAGATATTTATTTCTCCCAGGGGGATTTACTTAGTAATTGTCAATATAGGGCAGATCTTATTGTTGCGAATATTCTGCCCCCTATTTTAAAACGCATGAAGGATGATGCCTATAATCTTCTTAATCCTGGAGGTATTCTATTGCTTTCGGGAATACTTGATAAAAGAGTTGAAGAAGTTTTAGAGGTTTATGGCAGGGATTTTATTTTAAAAGAAAATCGTTCCATGGGCCAGTGGCATGTATTAATTTTGGAGAAGAT
>DASRNA010000029.1:0-3164 GCA_035647655.1 Clostridia bacterium
AGCAGAAAAAGTATTATAGCAGCCATTGTTTTGGCTCTAGGAAGAGGTATGGGGGAAACAATGGCGGTGATGATGGTTATAGGAAATGCCCCCATATTTCCTAAATTATTTAATAAAACCCAGACTATAGCCTCGCTAATAGCCCTGGAAATGGGTATGGCAGAGGTGGGAAGCATGCATTATCATGCCCTTTTTGCCTCTGGTTTTGTGCTTATGATTATGCTACTTCTAATCAATCTAGCCTTGTATTTTATAAAAGCTAGGATAGACGCGTAAATTTAGGTAGGAAAAAAAATGAGTGAAAAAACCCGTGATTATATACTTAAGATTTGGATTAGCCTAAGTGTACTATTAGTGCTTTCTCTTCTAGTTTATATATTTGGATATATTTTTAAAAGCGGACTTGCTGCTATAGATTTTGACTTTATATTTTCCGGCCCCAAGGGAAGACCCATTGGTTCAGAGGGTGGGATTTTCCCTGCTATTGTGGGAAGTGTATTTCTTATGCTTATAGCTTGTATATTCGCTGCTATCTTTGCCCTTTCAACATCGATATATATTGTCTTTTACTCTCCCTCTAAAAAAGTAGAGAAAATGATACACTTAATTATTCAATCCATGGCAGGGATTCCTTCTATTGTACTAGGATTATTTGGCTATAGCTTTTTGGTACTCGGTTTGGGTCTTGGTAGGTCCTTGTTAGCTGGAGGGCTGACTCTGTCTATAATGATTTTTCCCTATATGCAGATTAGAATAGAAAAAACATTTAGGGAGGTGGAAGAGGATCTAATCGAATCCTCCTATGCTTTAGGAGCGTCTAAATCTTTTACCATATTTAGACTGATCCTTCCCCTATGTAAATCTGATATAGTTTCTGCTATCACTCTTGCTGGGGGCTATGCTATGGGGGCCTCTGCCCCTATTATAGCAACGGCGGCGGTACTATTTGCTCCTGCCCCAAGGTCCTTACTTTCTCCTGTAATGGCCCTTCCCTTTCATTTGTATATTTTGACGGGGGAAGGGATATCTCTAGAAAAAGCCTATGGTACAGCTTTAGTGCTTATAGTACTACTACTTATCTTAAATGTTTTTTCACTGGCCCTAAATTTGAAAAGAAGGGAGGACCTCTAGATGGACATCCTTAGAATAAATAATTTATCTGCAAAATATACAAATAAAAGAGTGCTAAGGGATTTGTCTTTAGGCATAAAGAAAAATAAGATAACAGCTATAATTGGACCATCTGGCTGTGGCAAGTCAACCCTTCTTATTGTTTTAAATCGCATGATAGAAGAAAAAGGCGGGAGTTTTACAGGAGAAATACTATTTAAAGATAAAGACATACTAGATTATGGCAAGGAAGAAATCAGAAAAAACATAGGTATGGTCTTTCAAAACCCCACCCCCTTTCCCTTTTCTATCTATAAAAACTTAACCTATGCTCCAATCTATTATGGGATCAAAAACAGGGCCGAGTTAGATAGGATAGTAGAATCTAGCCTTAAAAAAGCGGGTCTTTTTGATGAAATAAAGGGGGATTTAACCATGCCAGCCACCAAGTTATCTGGTGGGCAGCAACAAAGACTCTGCATTGCCAGGGCGCTGACTTCAAGGCCGGAAATCCTCTTACTAGATGAGCCATGTTCTGCCTTGGATGTAAAGAATACCCAAAATATAGAAAAGCTGCTTCTAGGATTTTCTAAAGATTATACTATAATTATAGTGACCCATAATTTAGCCCAGGCAAAAAGAATAGCAGATTATACTGCTTTTATCTTGGATGGTGAGTTAGTCGAATACGGACAAACAAGGGAGCTATTTAAAAATCCAAAGGACGCTAGGACAAAAGAATATATTGAAGGAATATATGGATAGGGTCCAAAACCTCAGGACTAGGGTATAATAAATTCCAAGGAAGAAAATATTGGAATAAATCGACAGGAGTTGGGAAAAATGGAGTTTAAACAATTGGAATGTTTTGTTGCTGTTGCTCGAAGAAAGAGCTTCTCTAAGGCAGGAGATGTATTACTTCTTTCTCAGCCAGCTGTAACAAGTAATATTCAAAACTTAGAAAAAGAATTTGATGTGCTCTTATTTGATAGAAATAAGGAGGTTACCCTAACCAAGGCAGGCAAGAAGTTTTATCCCTATGCCCTTGAGATGCTTAATATCCGGGATAAATCTATGATGGCAATTGATCAACACAAAAACAATATCGAAGGGGTGTTAGAAATATGCACTAGTACAATACCAGAGCAGCATCTGCTACCTCATATTATTAAGGCCTTTAAAAAAATCTATCCTAAGGTTAAATTCTCCCTTCGTCACAAAGATTCCCAGGAAGTAGTGGAGGAAATTCTCTCAGGGAGTAGTAATTTTGGATTTGTGGGGGCCAAGTATTTCCATAAAGGAATAAAATACATAGATTTTTTTGAAGATAGATTGGTTGTAATTGCTTCTGCTAAAAAAACCTTTACTAGTGAAGTTATTGGTATTGAAGATTTACTAGGAGAAGAAATTCTCCTTAGGGAAGAAGGCTCGGGGACAAGAAAATTAATTGAAAATGCCTTAAAAGAAAAAGGACTTGATTTAGATCTCTTTTCTTCTCAAATCATTAGCCATAGCTTGGAAGCAATAAAAAACATGGTGGCCCTAAATATTGGCATTAGTTTTGCATCGGAAGTTTCAGTAAAAGATCAAGTAGCCTCAGGCAGAATAAAGCAATATGAAGTCAAAGGCCTTAATCTTAATAGGCATTTTAGCCTGGCCTATAGTGAGGCAAGGTATCTTTTTCCTGTAGAAGAAAAGTTTAAGGAATTTGTAAGCGAGTGGAGATGGGATAGGGCAGACCTTTAGGAGTAGGGGTGGGAGCATATTTATTCCCACTTATGCAAAAAGGATAAAACAAGGCTAATAGATACTAGACTACCCAAGAGAAGAAAGCTAGATATTATGTTGATAGGAAACCCTCCACTAGAGACAAGTCCCATATCTATAGGTAAGGGTGGGCTAATGCAGTTTGAATTAGCTCGTTTTTTTATATTTGAAAGTCTTATTCTAATGGGGATTACTTGTCTACAGATTTTTTTCCGAGTGCTAGTGCCCGAGAATGTAGACCTTTACGTCTTGGTGTGAAAAAACGTTGAAGGCAAGAAGTATTTTTA
>DASRNA010000030.1:0-6586 GCA_035647655.1 Clostridia bacterium
CATTAAAAAATATTATTTTAGGAACCTATTTCTATGGGATTTCTGGGACCTTCCTATCTTTTATTGTCTTTGGTAACTATGGACTCTCACAACAACTTGCTGGCAAGATAGATCTTATAGGCACTGTTGCCCAGGGGACGGATATTAATCTTGGTATCATTGAGATTTTTTCTACTTTACCCCTAACAAACTTTTTGCTTATTGCTCTTTTTGTTATGATGGTCACCTTCTATACAACGACCTTTGACTCCATTACTTTAGTGGTGTCTGCTTATTCTTATAAAAATCTGCCTCCTGGGGAGGAACCCTCCCGTTTAGTAAGAGGTTTTTGGGCTACTATGTTTATTGTTTTTCCCATTGCCCTTATCTTTGCGGAAAACTCTATCAATTCTCTTCAATCAATCTCCATCATAGCTGCCTTTCCCATAGGACTTGTTTTTATCCTGATTATTGTGAGCTTTTTTAAGGATGCTAAAGCTTATCTAAAAGAAATGCCTATTTCAGATAGAAATTGAAATTTCTTTTCTTTGACAAAAAAGGTTTTTCCTTTAAGTAGATAAAAAATATCCTTCCTACTTATCTGCTAGATGCAGAAAAAAGATGCTGATTAAATACCAGCATCTTTTTATCTTCCCCCTTTTTTAGTCCAAATAATCCAATACCGTTTGGACTAAAAGGGCCGTTCCCTTATAAAAAAGACCTTCATCAAGATCAAATTTTGCATTGTGATGGGGATAAGCCAGTCCCTCAATTTCGCCAATATTGTTTAAAAAGAAAAAGGTTCCAGGTACTTTTTCTAATAAATAAGCCATATCTTCTGCTGCCATAACCGGCTCTGTAAGAATAACTATATCACTCTCTGGAATAATTTTTTTAGCAGAGTCAATAAAAAACTCAGTAAAACTACGGGAATTGATTAGGGCTGGATAGGAGAACTCGTATTTTATCTGACACTCTGCCCCCATAGTGGCTGTAATTCCCCTGGTGACCTCTTCAATACGCCTAGCCAGCATTTTTCTGGTTTCCCTATTAAAGGAGCGAACGGTTCCTTCCAGCTTTACCTCATCTGGAATAATATTGGTATTATAACCGCCCTCTATCTTACAAATAGAAAGAACAGCAGGGTCTACTGCAGCAGTCTCCCTGCTTATAATGGTTTGAAGGGCCAGAATAAGCTCTGCTGCTATAGTGATTGGATCAATAGACTGTTCTGGGTAAGCACCATGAGCTCCCTTTCCTTTTATGGTTATAAACACCCTATCAGCGGAGGCCATCATGGGCCCAAAGCGTACACCAATTTTGCCCTTAGGAATATCCTTGTGAAGATTTCCATTATGAAGTCCTATAATAGCGTCAACCTTTGGGTTTTCTAGGGCGCCTTCTTCTATCATGGGCAGGGCCCCACCAGGGGATTCTTCTGCTGGTTGGAAAAGTAGTTTTACATTTCCTTTAAGTAGGTGGCGCTTGTCCTGAAGAATTTTTGCGGCACCTAGTAGCATGGCCATATGGCCATCATGGCCACAGGCATGCATCCTGCCATCTTTAGAAGCAAAGTCCAACCCTGTTTCTTCCCTAACTGGTAAGCCATCCATATCCGCTCTTAGGGCAATGGTTCTTCCTTCTTCTTGGCCGCGAATAAGTCCTACAAGGGCATTTCCATTTAGAAGTTCTTTATATTCAATACCCAAGTCTTCTAGGGCCCTTCTTATATAGTCAGAGGTTTTAGGTAGATCAAGGCCTATCTCTGGTATCCTATGGAGATCTCTTCTCCAGGAAATCATCTGCTCCTCTATGTTTTTTACTTCTTTTATTAGATCAGTCATCTTATACCTCGTTTTTTATTTATTTCTACTAGTAAAGCTAAGGGATCTTCCCAGCTAGCAAGACCCCTTAGCTCTTTTTTGATTAGGTAAATTAGATAAAGCGTTTAGAGCTTTTCTAAGAGTTTTTCTGTTTTATCATTAAAGGTGTCCAGTCCACTTACCTCAGCAGCAAGGCTGGTAAGAGGCACAAGATCTTCCCGGCTAATATATTTAAGGGCAAATTTTCGGTTAAGGGCCATTAATTGTTTAAGCCCGATTTCCACTCGGTTCAAATAGGAATAGACCCCTACTGCTCCGGGAGAAATACTAGCTGTTTTTTCTCCATAGGTAGGTTTTAGCTCCCTATAACCCGAGAATATTTCTTCTAGGGTCTTTCCGTATTTTTCATAGCTTTTAGGGATTTTGTTTTCTTTGATTCTCTCACCGATTATCTTAGAAGACATAGCAGCACTCATAGCCCCTCTGCCAATGCCAATTAGGTCAATATAGGGTGCCCCCAGGGCTAGGCCCTTGTAGACCTGGTCTTCCATAACAAAGCCACCAGCTACTGCTATCTGTGGCAGAGCATAGCCTTTTTCTTTCATGGCCTTTAGCATCTTGTAGAGCACACTTTCCATATAAACCGTAGGCATACCCCATTCATTCATCATTTTTGTAGGGCTATTTCCAGAGCCCCCACCAGCCCCATCAAAGGTGATTAAATCCACTTCGGCTTTTGAGGCTATCTTTAGGATTTCTAGTAAATCTTCGGGGTCAAAGGGACCTACTTTAAAACATACCCTCTGGGCTCCTAGGCTTTTAAGCTCTTTGACTCGCTTTACTAGAATCTCTTCATTCCATATGGGAAGTTTTCCTATTTTTTCAAATACCTGACCCATCCCTTTTTCATAGTTTTCTGCGATTTCTGGGTCATTTGGATCAGGATAAACTAAATAACCCCTTTTATGGTGGGCCTGGGCTTTTTCTAGGCTCTCTACTCTTCCCATGCCCTGGATACCCTTTGAGCCTTGACCAAACTTAAGTTCAACGCTTTTAACACCCAGCTTACTTATAGCATAATCCAAGACCCCATAAGACTCATCATCATAATTAGCCTGGAGAATAATATCACCATAGCCTGTGTCGTATTTTCTGAATTCTCCTAGCATTTCTTCAATTAGAGGGGAGCTAACCAGCTTCCCATCTTCAAGAAGAAGCTCATCATCCTTGGCGATTACATCTTCGCCTATCACTACAAGAACCCCAGCAAGAGCTGCCCCAGCGTAGTAGTCCTGCCAATTCAACTTTGCCATAGCAGGAAGGACAAAGGGGGCTTTTAAAGGCACCTTGTTTTCCAGGCCAAAGCTACAAGTAATGTCAGCCTTGGCAAAGGTAGCCATAAAAGCGTCTTCCTTACAGCCCCTGGCACCAAAAACTCTTCCATTAATGTTAAAGTGTGAAAAATCCAAGGGATAGTCTTTTTCTGAAGCAAACTGGTTGATATCGGTCATATAAGGATAGATTGCTTCACTCCCTCTTACAGCAGATAAACCAATTTCACACAAACCACTACAGTTTGAGGCACACACTGCACACATGCCAGAATATGGTGATAGATAATCGGGAGTTCTCATTCTAGTATTTGTTATACTACTTCCTAAAGGTGGACTATAAGCCATATTTAACCTCCTTGTTAAACCTTTCTTCTTCTTTAATTGTAACTCTTATAAAAAACGAATGCAATTTTAATCAGGAGGGGGGGGCTTTTTAGGCGCTCCCTCATTATTTCTTCTGGAGTTTTTCTTTTTTTTACTATAGACAAGCCCTAGAAGCTAGGCCTGTCTATAAATTTGCCTAGTATTAGCTTAATCTACCGATTGCCTGCTCTAGGGCTTCTACTATCTTATTTTCTTTTAATAGCTCTTCACAGCCCTGGATATCTACATGCATAATTCGGTCTTCTTCTACTTTTGATATTTTCTGGCGAAGTAGCTTATAGGCCACAGCACTTCCCTTGCCCAAGTCTTTTTTTCCCCTTAGGTCGATTGCCTGACAGGCTGCAAGGATCTCCATAGCAAGAACTTTACGAACATTTTCCATAATCTCCCTGGCCTTTCTAGCTCCAATGGTTCCCATGGAAACATGGTCCTCTTGATTTGCTGAGGAGGGAATTGAATCAACAGAGGCTGGATGAGAAAGGATTTTATTCTCAGATACCAAGGCAGCGGCTGCATACTGTACAATCATAAAACCTGAATTAAGGCCTCCTTCTTCTGTTAAAAAAGCCGGAAGTCCTTCACTAAGGGCAGGATTGACCAGGCGCTCCAATCTTCTTTCTGAGATATTTGCTAGTTCTGCCAGGCCCAGAGCTAAAAAGTCAAAGGGCAGGGCCATGGGCTGTCCATGGAAGTTTCCTCCAGAAATCACTTCTTTTTCATCAACAAAAATAAGGGGATTATCCGTTGCAGCATTCATTTCTATTTCCACCTTTTCTTTGACATAATTTAAGGTGTCCTTAGAAGCCCCATGAACCTGGGGAATGCAGCGAATAGAATAGGCATCTTGTACCCGAAGCTCTCCTTGTTTTGTTGTCATCTTACTTCCTTCAAGAATACGCAGGATGTTTTTTGCTGTGTCAATTTGCCCTGGATGAGCTCGAATGGAGTGAACCTTGGGGTCAAAGGCGTCAGTAATAGCCCCAAGGGCCTCTGAACTAAGGCCGGCGGCTATATCAGCTGTCTTGCTTAGATTGATTGCATCATAGAGGGTATGGGCTCCAATGGAAGTCATAACCTGGGTCCCATTGATAAGGGCCAGTCCTTCTTTAGATAGGAGCTCAATAAGAGGAATTCCTGCCCTGGCCATGGCTTCTTTTGCCTTTATTTGCTCCCCCTTATATACTGCCTGGCCTTCTCCCATCATGGTAAGAACCATATGGGCTAGGGGGGCCAAGTCCCCACTGGCGCCAAGGGACCCTTTTTCTGGAATGATTGGATGAACCCCCTTATTTAACATTGCTAAGAGAGTCTGGAGGGTGGATAGACGAATGCCAGAATTTCCCTTAGCTAAGGCATTAATTCTTAGCAGCATAACACCCCGCACCAGGTCCTCCTCCAAGGGATTACCAAGTCCACAGGCGTGGCTAACTATCAAATTTCTTTGCAGGGCCTTGGTTTCATTTTCTGGTATAAGTACATCGCTAAATTTCCCAAAACCTGTTGTCAAGCCGTATACTACTTTGTTTTCTTTGATTAAGTCGTCCACAAAATCTCTGGCTTTTTGGACTTTCTTTTCTGCTTGACCACTTAGTCTTACCTTTTTTCCCCTTCTTGTAACATCTATAAAGCTCTCTAGATCCAGATGGTCTCCGTCGATTTCTAAATAATTCATTTGCCCTTCCTTGTTTACTTTATTTGGTTAAATTAGCCGCAACTCTTCCTAGGCTCAGGGTCTAGGTTTTTACGTGGCCAAAGACTCTTTGGCCACTATTTATTTTGTTTTTTCTTCCACTAGTTTTCTTACTAGCTCACTATCTGCAAGAAAGGGAAGGGTTAAATGATCGGTCTCTTTACGCTTTTTATTATAGATAATGGCCGTTTCTATCGAGTGGTCATTTCTTGCCCAGGCTCTTCTGGCAACGCCCCCCATTACATCCCAGGGCATGGCCGTTTTAAGGACCTCATCTACCCGCTCACTTCCATCTAAAACCATCCCAAAGCCACCATTAATGGCTTTTCCAATTCCAACACCCCCGCCATTATGAAGGGCAACCAGACTCATTCCCCTAGCAGCATTACCAGCAAAGCACTGGGTTGCCATATCCGCCATAATATTGCTTCCATCCTTAATATTTGCTGTTTCTCTAAAGGGGCTATCGGTTCCAGAAACGTCATGATGGTCTCTTCCGAGCATAATAGGTCCAACCTCACCATTTCTGACCATTTCATTAAACTTTAGGGCGATCTTCAGTCTGCCCTGGGCGTCCTGATAAAGAATCCTGGCCTGGGTTCCAACCACAAGATCGTTTTTTTGTGCATCGCGTATCCAGTTATAATTATCCCTGTCCTGTCCCCTGCGATTTGGATCTATCCCATCCATGGCTGCCTTATCGGTTTTAATAAGATCTTCCTTTTTTCCACTTAGGCAAACCCAGCGGAAAGGACCATAGCCATAATCAAAAAGCATGGGGCCCATTATATCCTCAACATAGGAGGGGAAAATAAAGCCATCCTTATCATTTATTCCATTTTGGGCTATGCTGGTTTCTCCCGCATCATAGATGGCCTTAAGGAAACTGTTTCCATAGTCAAAAAAGTAGGTTCCCTTGTCCACTAGTTTTTTGATTAATTGATAGTGATAAAGAAGGCTCTGATCCACTCTTTCTTTAAAGGCCTTTTTATCTTCAAGGAGCATTTTTGTTCTTTCACTAAAGCTCATTTTCTGAGGACAATAGCCCCCCTCATAGACTGCGTGACAGGAGGTTTGGTCTGAGAGTAGCTCAATATGAATTTCTTTTTCAAGGGCGTACTCTAAAAGATCTACTATATTTCCCTCATAGGCAAGGGCGGTTGCTTTTTTCTCTTTCATGGCCAAAAAAGCTGCCTTAAAAAGAGCCTCTAGGTCTTTAAAGGACTGATCCACCCAGCCTTGCTCAAGGCGGGTCTTGATCCTAGAAGGATCAACCTCTGCAATGATCCCCACTCCTCCTGCAATTTTTGCTGCTTTTCCCTGGGCCCCACTCATTCCCCCCAGCCCTGAGCTTACAAATAAGTGACCCCTCAGAT
>DASRNA010000031.1:0-6159 GCA_035647655.1 Clostridia bacterium
AGATGGACCATTTGCGTGTTGAGCGATTGCGTCTTAATATAATGGATGAAAAGTAAGGCCCCAGACCAGGGGCCTTTCTATCGAAAGGACCTTTATGAAAACGAAAGTTTTTATTTCATCGGTAAATGATCCTCGGGTAAATTTAGCTCTTGAAGAGATGCTGACCCAGGACTGTAAAGAAGATGAGTATATATTTTATCTTTGGCAAAATGAAAATACCATTGTTATTGGCCGCAATCAAAACCCTCATAGAGAGTGTGATCTTCAAAAAGTTGAAGAAGATGGGGTTATTTTGGTGCGCCGGCCCAGTGGCGGAGGGGCAGTATTTCATGATTTGGGGAATTTGAATTTTACCTTTATCGCCCATGAAAAGAAATATTCTCAGCAAATGAATTTTGAGATTGTCCTAGATGCCCTAAAAGTCTTTGGACTGGAAGGAGAATTCAGTGGACGAAATGACCTTTTGATTGAAGATCGAAAGTTTTCTGGAAATGCCTATAGCCATTACAAAAACACAAGGGTTCATCATGGAACCCTTATGCTAGAGGTAGATCTGACTAAAATGTCCCGCTACCTAAATGTTCACCCCCTTAAAATGAAAGCCAAGGGAGTCACTAGTGTAAGAAGTAGAGTAATAAACCTCTATGAGCTAGCCCCCCAAATGAAGGTAGAGGATCTTAAAGAAGCTCTTATTGGGAGCTTCGAGGCAAGGCTGGGTAGGGCAGAAAAAATTGAGCAGCTTGATAAGGCTAGTCTTAGAGGCTATAAGCATGCAGATAAATATTTTAGCTGGGAATGGAATATTGGGGAGACGCCCAATTTTTCCCTTGAGCTCGAGAATAAATTTGACTGGGGCCTGATCTCTTTTTTTCTTGATTTAAATAAGGGCCGGATTAAAAGGGCCAAAATCTTTACCGATGCTCTTGTTAATGAAGATTTTGCTGGTCTGGGGGCCGCCCTTGAAGGAAGCGAATTTAATAAGAAAAGCATGGAAAAAGTTCTTTTCTCTCAACTTAGCGATAAAAAAATAAGTAAAGAGCTGATTGAGTGGTTGTCTTCGCAGGGTATATAAGAAGTAGACAAAGAAAGGAAGGGACAAATATGAAAACTTTTATTAGAAAATGTAAGCGACTAGGGATGTCTCCTATTGAACGCATGATTGATCACCTTCGCTATGGAGAATTTAAAAAAGCAGGAAAAGTTGCCAAAAAGGGAATTTCTAATATTGAAGGAAAAGAATTAGCGCAAAGTGTTACAGACAAACTAGCTTTTCTTGACCGAGGGCAGCGCGAGGCTTTTTTTGATGAATTTGAAAAGGTCTCGGAAGAGGCAGAAGATATTCTACCAGATGAGGCAGAAAGGGCCCAAGCCAAAAATTGGTGTAAACACAGCTTAGAAAAAGACGATCTATTTCTAGTTTTGGGTCTCGCAGTAGCCTTTTGCTTTGCGATTAGACGATTTAGAAACAGATAATCTAAAAGTCAAATAAGTAAAAAGTAAAACAAGGGAGTAGATTATCTACTTCCTTGTCACATTTAGCCCAATCTATCCCTTTATAGTATAGAGAGGTGGGAGAGTGACAACAATAGAAAGTATTGCTACAGCCTATAAAAATTATATATGGAAGCTTTCATATTCTATCCTACAAGATAGTTATCTTGCTGAGGACGCCACACAAGAAACCCTAATGATCTTGGCTAAAAATCTTGAGAAAATTGACCTTACCAGTCCCAGATCTCATGGTTTTATTACTGTGGTGGCTAGGCATAAGGCCTATGAATTTTATCATAAAGAAAAGAAATACACCTTGGGAAATGAAGAGGACCTGGCAGCGCATATTAAGGAGCCTCTTGATCACTTAGGTGAACTTATGAGTGCCATTCATAGCTTAAGCCCCCTCTATAGCACGGTTCTTTTGCTAAGCTCTGTCCATGGCTATAGTGATAGCGAGATTGCAAGTCTTCTTGATATCGCTCCGGCTACTGTGCGCAAGCGAAAGGAAAGAGCACGCAATAAATTAAAAGAGATCTATTATGGAGAGGAGGGGCAATGAGTTTCGAAAAAGATTTAAAACAGGCTCTTAGTGATTATGAACAGTCCCTAGTGGACTATTATAATGAGCTCCCTGATCCTAAAAGGAGAAAAAAGATGAAGGGAAAAAGAAACTGGTATATAGCTTTTGCCTCGCTAGCAGCTGTCCTGGTGCTTTTTGTTGGATTAAGAGGAATACTTCCTGGAATGAAGAGTTCTCAGAGCGGTGATTTAGAGATGATGGAAATTTCTTCTGAGGGAGCCTTTGACCATCCCGCGGAGGCGACAGAAGAAATGGCTGTGGAAGAAGAAGCCCAAGGCGCACTCGAAGGGGCCCTGACCAGCGACCAGCTTCCTGAAGACGAAAAGATTATTCACACTTATAATCTTACTATCGAAACAAAGGATATTAAAACAAGTATTGAAAAGCTAGAAAGCCTTATCAAAAAACAGGGTGGTTTTATAGAAAATGCCCAGCAAAATGGGCAAATGCAAGTGGGAGAAAATGCCAATGCATTTTATATTTTTCGAATCCCTCGTGAAAAATCCGAAGCCCTAAAGGGAGAACTTGAAAAACTAGGCCAAACACAGTATTTTTCACAGCAACAAGATAATGTAACAAAAAGCTATAGGGATACCCAGGCAAGAGTGGATCTTTTAAGGACCAAGGAAGACAGACTAATGGAACTCCTTGAAATAGCTAAAGACCTGGAAGATCTAATTGCCATAGAAAGCCAGATTATGGATCTGCAGTTTGAAAGAGAGCAAATGCAGGCCTATCTAAATGACCTTGACCAGCAAGTGGCCTATGACACCTACTATCTGGATTTGGTTCAAGTAAAGGTCTTTACAGAAAAAAGCTTTACTCAGAAAATAAAGGATAGCTTTACTAGTGGCCTTGAAGGCTTTAGAAACTTTCTAGAAGGCAGCCTGCTATTTCTTATTTACAACTGGGCCTTTATCCTTCTTTTTGGTCTGCTGATCCTGGCCTTTAGCCTTATCTTTAAGGCGGTAAGAAAAAAGAAAAATAAAGAGCGATAAAAAATAGGTAGGCCCCTTAGAGGCCTACCTATTTTTTATTTCCTCAAGATAAGACGATAGACGTTCTCTTTGCCAAAGGATGGCCTTATCAGACTCCATAAAGGCAAGGAAGTCTTCCTTATTTACCCAGCGATATTCTTCGCTTTCTCCTTTTTGCATACGAAGACTTTTTTTCTGGACATCTGTTTGGCAGTGATAATTATGAAAGATAATTCCTAGCTCAGGATAGGTATGCTTGGAAAGAAAACGAAAGTTGCCCCTAGGGATTCCTGTTTCTTCCTGGACCTCCCTTTTGGCTGCTTCTAGAGAGCTTTCTCCCGGGAGAGCACTTCCACTAGCAGAAGCTTCCCATCTTCCGGGCAGTTTTCTTTTTTCTTTTGCCCGGCGAACAAGAAGATAATCACCATCTGTATGAGATACCAGCACCTCGGCCACTAGATGGAAGTAGCCTTTTGGGATGGCTACACCCCGGGCTAGATAAAAACCAGCCGGGCTCTCATCTTCATAAAGTGCCTCCCAAAGCTCGGCCTGGGGGAGTAACTTTAGCTCTAATAGGGCCTTATAGATTCCTTCATTATCAGGACTTGCTGTTATAATAGTAGCTTTTTTCTTTAGTGGGTCAGGGGAGTCTTCCATGGCTACCTTGTAAGCCACTGCATCAAAAAACTCAAGGTCATTATTTCCATTTCCCAGGGCCAGGCTGTCCTCTTTTTTTATTTTATAGTGCTCCAAAAAGGTCTCTACTCCCCTTTTCTTGCCCCCGTTTTTGGCAAAAACTGCATTGTAGAGGCTTTTCCAGCGAAGAAGACGGCTTTCTTGCAAGAAGCTTTTTAGCAAGGGGTCTTCTTCTTTGGGCATATAGGCCTTAATCTGATAGACCTCTTTGGATGGGTCTTCTAAAGGGCCATAGGTAAAGGATGAGGCCTTTTCACCCAGCAGAAGGTCAGAAAACTCTGCTTTTTTTGATCTTTTATTTCGCAGGGTAAAATCTTTTCCGAATAGATCATAGCTAAAGTTTTTTTCCTCGAGATAGTCTCTAATGAGTCTTAGCTCTTTTTTATCTATGGCCTGCTTGCGCAGTACTTGATTTTTTGTAAAGCAGTACTGGCCATTGAGGCTGATATAGCCATCAAAAGTAAGGCCGGTTTCTTCTTCTAGAAAGGCAGCCACACTGGGACCTCTGCCTGTGGCAGCAATGATTTTTATGCCTTTTTTTTGCAGCTCCTTTAAAGAGTAAAGGGCGGTAGGTGGCACCCGCAAGGTTTTCTCACTAAAAAGAGTTCCATCTATATCGAAAAAAACTATCTTTATCATAGGATCCTTTCCTTTTTTATAGGGGAGGGATGGGGGTGTTTTTGCAATTTAAAGTCAACAAGAGTTTCTCCCACAAGCACTCCTTGATGGTTTATAAGCTCTTGCTTTGTATAACTTTCAAAGGGACTCATTTCTTCAGGGGAGATTATGCCCAGTTGAAGAAGGGTTTGAAGGATGATGCCTGCTAGAAGGCGGGACTCTCCGCTTTCTACTTTTATGGCAATGCCAAGTCCTTGGTTTTTTAGACTTAGGGCATAAAATGCATTGGCACCTCCCTTGGCAATCACCCTGTCTTTAAAATGAATTAAAAGATCAGTACAGAGTCTAGCTGGGCCTGCGACCATCTCTGGATATTTGGCCATGGCCTGGCTAAGGCGAAGGATATGCTCTTGCCTGCTTTTGCTAAAGGAGCTTGTCTCATCCAGGCGGGCAAAGGCCTGGGCCCACTTATAAAGGGGGGCTCCATGAACGGGAACTCCACAGCCATCTATGGCAAGGCCAAAATCTCCTGGGTCCATTGAAGTAAATTCACCCAAGAGTTTGATTATGCTCTGCTGGTGGGGATGAGAAATTTGCGTATAGGTCTTTAAATCTTGGCCCAAATAGGAGGCGCTTAGGAGCATGGCACTGTGTTTTGCCGAACAATTATTATGAAGGACGTTGGGCTCTTGACCGGTTTTTTCAAGTTCTTTTCGCGCTGTTTTCATTAGGGGCGGATGGGCTCCACACTGGAGGTCTTTTTGGCTAAGGCCTCCTTTATCCAAGATTTCCCCTACTACTTTGGTATGTTCTGTACTACCGCCGTGGCTGCCACACATAAGGGCTAGTTCCTTATCTGTTATTTTGTAGTGGTCTAGGGCCCCGGTTTCTAGGGCCAAAAGTGCCTGAAGGGGTTTTGTTGAACTTCGAGCAAAGCTAAAGCGAAGGGGGTCTCCATGGGAGTAGAGAATATCCCCCTGGGCATTTGCTACCACGATATGGCCAGAGTAGCTAAGGTCGGTATATTTACCCCTTGTGGTTCGAGCGATCATATTTTCCTCCAAAATACTGGTAGAGTGCCCAGGCATAGGCCAGTCCCAGAGCGCTTCCTACAAGAACATCACTGGGGTAGTGGACGCCTAGGTAAAGGCGGCTTAGGGCCATAAGGCCAATATAAATAACGGCAGGGACTAGGAAGTCCTTGTCCCATGTTTTTTTAATAAAAATCAAAAGCAGTAGAATAAAGCAACTGCTAACCATGGCGTGGCCGCTGGGAAAAGAAAAGCTATTTTCTATAGCAAGGGTGACAATAGGTGGGCGTTGGCGCTGGATAAGTTCTTTGATCAAATGATTTAATACCCAGCAGCTTAAGGTGCCTAGGGGTATCAAGAGGGCAAAGGGTTTTTTCTTTCGAAAGAAAAAAGCAAATAAAAGATTAAAGGGAACAAGAAAGCGCCAGGAGCCAAGAAAGGCAAAAAGAAAAGCAAGCAGGGTAAAAGCTGGATTTCTTATGGCTAGAAGTCCCTCAAGAACCCTTAAATCCAAAGAAGTTAAATAAAAAAAGGGGCTACTTAATAAAAGCACTAAAATTATTGTTTTCATAATTCCTCCGCTATTAGTTTAGCATATAAGGGTATAAATGGAGAAAGAATTAGGGAGGAAAAGAGGTAGATATGAAAAAAAGTGTCATGCTTATGGGGCTATGGGCTCAAGAGGCAGAAAAAACACCAGATGAACTAGAAAAAGAGGTCCGCCTACGTTTAGAGGAAATACCCTCTGCGGGAGATCTTTATC
>DASRNA010000032.1:0-3939 GCA_035647655.1 Clostridia bacterium
GTTATAAATACCATTAAAAAAGTAGTGGACAAAGAAAGACTTTTTGATTCTATTTGGACAAGCTTAGAAGAACTATTAAAGGATTATGATAAATCTGAAATTAAAAGAATCAATCTTAGCACTACTGTATCTACAAACGCTATCGTGGAAGACAAAACATCCCCTGTGGGAATGATTATTCAATCAGGCCCAGGGATTAACAATGACTTTTCATCTTGTAAAGCGCAGATCGAGGAAATTACTGGATATATAGACCACAGGGGCGTTATCGTTGAAAGTTTAGACCTAGTAGAGGTCCAGAGGGCTCTAGATGCTTTTAAAAAGCAAAAGATATCCTCCTGTGCTGTAGTCAGTAAGTTTTCTACAAGAAATCCTAAGAATGAATTAAGTATAGGAAAGATCTTAGATAAAGACTTTGGAAATATAAGCCTAGGACATAGGATGTCAGGAAAATTAAACTTCCCCAGAAGAGTATATAGCTCTTACTTAAACGCAGCAGTATATGGTACATTCAAAGATTTTTCGACAAACATCAAAAGATCACTTGAAAAAGAAGGGGTAAAATCACCCATATATATCCTAAAAGCCGATGGGGGAACCATGGATATAAAGACGGCAGAAAAAATGCCAGTGGAAACCATTCTTTCAGGGCCAGCAGCAAGTTTTATGGGAATTAGCGCAATGCTTCCTACAGAGGAAGATGCCATACTCCTAGATGTTGGTGGTACAACTACAGACATATTCTTCTTAGCAGATGGGGTGCCGCTATTTGAACCACTTGGGGCGCAAATCTCTGATTATAAGACCCTGGTTCGTGCAATTTATAGTGTATCCATAGGTTTAGGTGGAGATAGCGCTGTAAGTGTAGAAGATGCTAGTCTTAAAATAGGCCCAAGAAGAGAGGGAAGACCCTTTGCGCTAGGGGGGCCAAAACCCACGCCTTCTGATGCCATGATATATTTGGGTTTAATGGATGTATCAGAAGACCTTGCCAAAGAAAAGGCCAAAGAGGCTATGGAGTTGCTTGCAGATAAGTTAAATATAAGAGCCAAAGAAGTGGCAGAGCGCATACTCACTACTATGGCAGAGATAATAAAAAAGAAAACCGACCAGCTCCTAATAAAAATAAATAGCAAACCCGTCTACACCATTGGGGAATTATTGCATGGAAAAAAGGTGAAGCCTAAGAATTTATATCTAATAGGTGGTCCAGCCAGGGTACTATCACCGCTACTAGAAAAGCAGTACGATTTACCCTGTCATTTTCCTGCAAACTTTGCTGTGGCCAATGCCATAGGGGCAGCCTTAGCCAAGCCTACAATGGAAATCACCATGCTAGCAGACACCTCTCAAAGAATACTAAGTGTTCCAGAGCTGGGAGTATATGAAAAAATCCCTAAGAACTATACACTTGATCGGGCCAAGGCGAAGGCAAGGGAACTATTGAAGTCCTACGCTCTTTCTGCAGGCCTTAAAGAAGAGGATTTTGAATCAGAAATAACAGAAGAAAGCAGTTTTAATATGGTAGATGGTTTTTATACAAAGGGTAAAAATATAAGAGTGAAAGCACAAATAAAGCCAGGACATATTCTCAAGCTAAGGAGTGATAATTAAGATGAAAGCCAAAAATAAATTAGGTTTAGTTTTTTTCCCTGCCTTTGATTGGGCCATTAGTCCAACTCATCCAGAAAGAGAAGAAAGATTACTATATACCCAAGACCAAATTTTTGAAGAAGGAATAGAAGATATTGAAGGGATTGAAATGTTCAATCCCCTTATAGCGCAAGAAAAAGACATTCAAAGAGTACACTTTTGTGTTCCCAATGTTACGTCCAGATTAACAGAGTCTCATTTTATTTCCGTGGGCGGGGCAATTAGAGCAGCCCAGGCGGTAATGAACAAGGAAGTCGACAAGTCCTTTGCCTTGGTCCGTCCTCCAGGGCATCACGCTCATAGAGTAGTCTATGGAGATAGAGGTTTTTGTGTTGTCAATATAGAAGCAATTATGCTAGAAAAAATGAGACAGGAATTTGGACCCTTAAGAGTAGCCATTGTTGATACAGATTGTCATCATGGTGATGGCACAGAAGATATTTACTGGAACGATAAGGATACCTTATTTATATCCTTTCATCAGGACGGTAGGACCTTATATCCTGGAACAGGTGCCATAGGTGATTTGGGAGGCCCCTCAGCCTATGGATACAATGTAAACATTCCCCTGCCGCCACGCACGGGGGAAGAGGGATTTTTATATGTATTAAACAAGGTGGTAAAACCCATCTTGGATGACTATAAGCCAGATATTATTATTAATTCTGCTGGACAGGATAACCACTATAGTGATCCCATTACAAATATGAATTTTACTGCTCAAGGCTATGCAAAACTCAGTCATATCCTAGACCCAGATATTGCAGTGCTTGAAGGGGGCTACTCCATTGAAGGAGCCCTTCCCTATATGAATCTGGGCATTATCTTAGCCATGGCTGGCATGGATTACTCCAATGTCCATGAGCCTGATTACGATGAAGAAAAACTAAAACAAGCTAGGGATATAACAGAATATATTAAGCAACTATCAGAAGATGTTTTGGAAAAGTGGAAAAACAAAGAGGAGCTGGGACAAAAGAAATTCAAAGGCCAAGAAATTGTTAAAAGACCAAGAAGGGTCTATTACGATACAGATGGAATAACAGAAGAACAAGTACAGCATTTTAAAAAATGCGATCATTGTTCTGGAGTCAATTGGATTCATTCTTCTTCTGATAGTGGATACAAGATCCTTGCTATAACCATTCCTAGGGATGCTTGCACTTCTTGTGTTGATCAAGGGTACGAGATGTATGAAAACCCAAAAAGCAGATTCACCAATCTTTACTTGCAGGACAAGCTAGGGGATAAGTATCACGCAAAATAGGAAGAAATTTTAGCCCTAAGCTGCGCCTAATTGGCACAAAATCTACTGGCAAAAGAAAAAGAAACACCACTGGAAAAAAGTGGTGTTTCTTTTTTTGATCCTTCTTAAGATAAGGCTCCTAGTAAGTGATTACTAGAGCTTTCTTGGCTAGTAGAACACTATGGTTTGCCAGGAGGAAGATGGCAGAGCTTTTATCCCAGCTGGTCTTAGACCTCCTCAAAGAGGTCGGTGGATAAATATTTTAGCCCACTATCATTGAGTGTGACGACAATATTTTTTCCTTTTTCTTTTCCAGATAGGAGCTTTAGTGCAGCACATACATTTGCACCAGAAGAAAAACCAGCAAAGACGCCCTCTAGTTGGGCTAGTTTTCTTGCGACATATCGGGCCTGGTCATTGGTAACCTGCACGTAGCCATCAATTAGGCTCTTATTCACTAGGGGCAAGTCCATGGAGTAGCCGCCACCTTGCAGGTCATGCCCCTTGTCAGTGATCTCTTTACCTGCATATATGGCTGCAGTGGCTGGCTCGTTTACGTAGCAGCGGATGTTAGGATTGTGCTTTTTTAAGGTCTTTGCACATCCTGAAAAGGTGCTTCCGCTTCCAAGAAAATCCACAAAAACATCAATCTTCCCCTCTGTTTGGTACCACATTTCTTCCCCTGTGAAAAACTCGTGGGCATGATTGCAGGCGATCAAATTGAACTGATCTGCCCGAAAAGCCCTTTCTTCTTTTACAAGCTGCTGGGCACGTTCTTCCACCAGGGCCAAATCTTCTCCGGAAACCTGGCCTGGTATTGAATCAGGCATCTGGTCAACAAGAACAACTTCCGCTCCCAGGGCTTTCATCATCCTAGCCCGCTCTATGGAGTTTCCCTTAGACATACAGGCAATAAAGCGGTATCCCTTGCAGGCACATACAATGGCAAGTCCTGTTCCCGTATTGCCACTGGTTAATTCAACAACGGTTTGGCCAGGAGTAAGCAGGCCAGCTTCTTCTGCTTCCACAATCATCTGCAA
>DASRNA010000033.1:0-5802 GCA_035647655.1 Clostridia bacterium
AGGCTAAAGATAGCCATAAGTACAATAAGAATTTTAATGCTATGCTCGTGAGAGATAATATCTGCAGTTATAATATCATAACCAAACATTCTAAGGATTGCTAAGGAAAACATGCCAATAATTCCTGCTGTAAAGCCTCCATTATACAAATTATACCCTTGATGAAAGGATAAAAAACGCGAAGATAAAAGCGGAAAAATCATTCCTATAATAATGCCGGCAGCATAGGCAACGATAACTCCCTGTACTGGCTTAAAACCCATGGCAAAAGCAAGTTCGCTTACAAAAGGAGACAGGCCTGTTCCATAAAAGGCTGAAAGAATAACAGTATTAAAATTAACCTTAACAAGTCGCGAATACAGATAGGTCCCCAAGGTAATGGGAATAGAGTTAAAGAGGTTTTTTCCAAAAAAAGCAAAACCTGTCATAGTAAAAAAAGCTGCTAAACTTGCTCCCGAGATATGTGCTCCACTACCTTTAATTAAAAGTAGGGACAACATACTAATAAATCCCGCATTAAAAAAAGCCGCTCCGGGGTTAGCCAAAGCCATATAATCAGTAATAAGGTTGCACTTTGAGGTTAGGATTACTCCCATTCCCCTATAAATCTCCGCCGGACTATTAAAAAGTAAGGCGGTTAACATCAGACCTAGCGAAAAAAGAAATAAGAGGTATACCTTTTCTTTTTCGCTTACAATTCGGGTTTTTGATTCTTTTACTTTCGAAATCAGCCCCATACCTACTCCCTTTCAGCTAATGTTTCACGTGAAACATTGTCCAGGTGTTTCACGTGAAACATCTAGATGAGTTTTTCTATAAGTAACTCCAGATCTTCCTTACCATAGAAGGTAATCTCCAGAGTGCCTGTTTTTTTTCCTTGAACAATAGTCACCTTGGTTCCCAAGCTGTGACTCAATCTTTTTTCCATATCTTTAATATGGGGGTCTTTCTTAGCTTTTGCTTTGCTTGGTTTTTTTTCCTTGCTTAGGGCTTCGAGACTTCGAACCGACATCTTTTTCTCAATAGCAAGACCAGCCATAGCTTCCCTTTTTTCTTCCGGGAACATTAAAAGAGCCCTACCGTGACCCGCTGTAAGTTTCTCTTCTTTAATAAAGGCTAGAATTTCTGGGGAAAGACCTAATAATCTAAGTGTATTTGTTATATGAACCCTACTCCTGCCAACAAGTTCAGCTAATTCTTTTTGATTAAGTCCATATTCTTCTTGCAGTTTTGCATAGCCCATGGCTTCTTCCACACTATTAAGGTCTTCTCTTTGTAGGTTCTCCACCATGGCCAACTTGGCCTGTAAAGAAGGCTCCATATTCATAACAATAGCAGGAATTTCTCGGAGACCAGCTTCTCTACTTGCCCGATAGCGCCGCTCTCCAGCTACAATTTCATACCCTCCCTGGACCCTGCGAACCACAATAGGCTGGAGGACCCCATGATCCTTAATTGATTCTGATAAGGCTAGAAGGCGTTCCTCATCAAAGTCTTTTCTTGGTTGAGAGGGGTTGGGACGGATATGATCCAAAGAAAGATAGTCAATACGAGGAGCACTTTCTCCAACATTCGTAGATAGTAAGGCTTCAAGCCCCTTACCTAGGCCCCCTTTTTTTACCATGTCTCGCTCCTTTTTATAAATTCCTTGACCCATTTTTTAAAACTCATTGAGCCTCTGGATAAGTTGTCGTAATCGTAAATACTCATTCCATAACTTGGCGCTTCAGCTAATCTGACATTTCGAGGAATTTCGCTTTTATATACCTTGTCCTTAAAAAACCTTCGCACCTCCATAGCCACGTCCTTAGTCAGATTATTGCGCTTATCAACCATATTTAAAAGAACTCCTTCAAGATAAAGTCCTGGATTGAGTCCTCTTTGCATCATTTCTATGGTCTCCATTAGCTGGGAGAGCCCTTCGAGGGCATAGTACTCACACTGGATGGGGATTAATACACTGTGGGCTGCTACTAGGGCATTCAAAGACAAGATTCCTAGGGAGGGAGGGCAGTCGATCAAAATATAATCATACTCCTCTTCAATGGATTGAAGTTTATCCTTTAAAATTCCTGGTGTCTTTGTCTGGTTTTCCATAGAAAAGGCAGCCAAGTCCTTGGAGGAGGGGATAAGGTCTAAGTTTGCTTCTATTTTCATAAGGACCTCTTGCATAGATGCCTCTCCCCGGAAAACCTCATAAATGCTGCCCTTTTCCCCAGCTTTTTTACCAAAACCACTAGTACTATTACTCTGGGGATCTAAATCAATTAAAAGGACTCGTTTTTTACGACGAGCTAGGCCTACAGCTAGATTTAAGGTGACCGTAGTTTTACCCACGCCCCCCTTCTGATTAAAGATTGCAACGCATTTTAGCATAATTCACCTCGGGACCATTGTACCAAAGAAAACGAGTCCTATGCAAACCAAATTAGAATAAAAAACAGAGTGAAATAAATCACTCTATTTAATCCGCTTTTGGTCCAGACCCTCCTATAGAGGGGCTTTTTTTATCTCATCTGGTCTTCTGGGGTAAAGTTTTGGGGTGGATTTTGTCTTTTTAGCCGATAGTATCCGGTGCTCCTCATCTCCAAGAGTATATATATAGACCTTCTCAACCTTGACTTTTAACTGATGCAGAGCATTTTTCGACTCTTTTAGCTCTTCATCCAGCTTTATTCCCTTATAGGCATATAAATTTGCTCCTGTTTTTAAAAAGGGAATACAATACTCCAGCAGTAAGGGGAGGGGAGCCAAGGCACGAGTTACCACTGCATCAAAACTTTCTCTTAGTTCTCCCCGCCCTGCATCTTCGGCCCTGGCGTGGAGGAGGCTAACATTGGTAAGTTCAAGCCTCTGTACGACTTCTTCAAGAAAGCGAATTCGTTTTCTTAAAGAGTCTATCAGAAAAAACTCCGTATCTGGACAAAGAATAGCAAGGGGTATCCCTGGAAAGCCAGCTCCTGTTCCTAAATCAAGGACTCTACCTTTAAGCTCGACAAAACTAAGAATTTTTGTGCTATCAACAAAGTGCTTCAGATAAAACTTATCCTCTTCAGTAATAGCGGTCAAATTCATAACCTTGTTTTTTTCTAAAACCATATCCCTAAAGATAGATAATTTTTCTTCTTGTATAGAATCAAGCTTGGGATGGAGTTTTTTCACTGCGTCTCCTTTTTTCTAAATGTATTAGTAATACAGTAATATCAGCAGGGCTCACCCCGCTAATGCGAGAGGCTTGGCCTATGCTGCTGGGCTTTGCTGCCTGCAGTTTTTGCCTTGCTTCTATACGCAAGTTATCAATGATTAAATAATCAATATCCTTTGGCAGGAGCTTATCTTCAAGATTTCTAAATTGTTCTACCTGGCGCATTTGCTTATCAATATAACCCTTGTATTTTACTTCAATTTCAACCATTGTTTGTACATCTTCTGGACAGTCATCTGTAAGATTAAGATTTGCAAGATCTTTATAGGTCATATCCGAGCGTCGTAATAGGGTAATGATTTTCGGAGACGAGTGTAAAAGGCCCAGACCTCTTTTTTCAAAATAGGCATTGACATCTGCTAGGGGAACAGTTTGTTCTAAGCGCTGCATTTCTCGCTCAAAGGCTTCTTTTCTTTTTTGCATGCGCTCGTAGCGCTGCTTGCTTACAAGACCAAGATCATACCCAATACTAGTTAGACGAAAATCTGCATTATCTTGACGCAGTACCAAACGATATTCAGCCCTTGAGGTCATCATTCTAAAGGGTTCATCGGTTCCCTTTGTTACAAGATCATCCACAAGTACTCCCATATAGGCCTGGTCTCGGTGCAAGATTAAAGGATCTTTGCCCTTTAATTTTAGATCTGCATTGATCCCAGCCAAAAGACCCTGAGCAGCGGCCTCTTCATAGCCGCTGGATCCATTAATTTGTCCAGCAAAAAATAAATTTTCAATTTCTCTACTCTCTAAGGATAGTTCTAGCACTGTAGGGTCAATGCAATCATATTCAATAGCATAACCCGGTCTCATGATTTTAACCTTCTCAAAGCCCTCAATGGAAGAGAGAAATTCTTCTTGCACTCTTTCTGGAAGAGAAGAACTCATTCCCTGCACATAGAGCTCACAAGTATCAGCTCCTTCTGGTTCTAAGAAAAGCTGATGGCGCTCTTTTCCAGCAAATCTGGTTATTTTATCTTCAATAGAAGGGCAGTAGCGGGCTCCTGTGCCCGAAATATTCCCACTATACATAGCTGAAAGATGGATATTTTCTTGAATAATCTGGTGGGTGGTGGTATTTGAGTAACCAAGAAAACAAGGAAATTCATCAAAAACCAAACTATCATTCATAAAGCTAAAGGGAACGATTTTTTCATCTCCCCACTGGGGGATGAGTTTATTGTAATTTACAAATTTCCCATGGATCCGAGCTGGGGTTCCTGTTTTAAATCTTCGTAGGGCAAAACCGTGATTTTCTAAATCTTCGCTTAGTTTTTTACTATTATATAGGCCACTGGGGCCAGAATCTAAGACTGCATCACCAATAAAACACAAACTTCTTAGATAGGTACCCGTGGCAAGAATAACTGCCCTTGCTTTAAACTCAAGGCCTACAGCCTTAACACCAAGTACTTTTTTATCTTCAATAAGTAGTTGGGTAACTTCTGCTTGACGCAAGTCTAGATTTTCTTCTTCTTCTAATACTTTTTTCATTTCTTGGTGATATTTATTCTTATCTGCCTGCACCCTAAGGGAGTGAACCGCTGGACCCTTGGCTGTATTGAGCATTTTAGACTGCAGGGTAACTTTGTCGGTGACAAGTCCCATTTCTCCGCCCATGGCATCTATTTCGCGCACCAAGTGACCCTTGCCCGTGCCTCCAATGGAGGGATTGCAGGCAAGAAGGGAAATAGAATCTAAATTCATGGTAAGAAGCAGCACCTTATTGCCCAGTCTTGCACCAGCAAGGGCAGCTTCTACACCAGCATGGCCAGCACCTACTACTATTATGTCATAATTGTCATAATTCATTTATTTACCTACACAAAATCTACTAAATACCTCTCCTATAATATCAGGATTGTTTTCTCCAAGAAGAAGGCCCAAGCTTTCAAAACACCCTTTAATATTGACTTCAACATAATCATAAGCTTCTTTTCTGGCAAGATCCGCTAGGGCATCTTCACACCAGACTATGGATTCCTTGACTAAGGCAATCTGCCTTTGATTTTGAATTAAAGGTTCGCTTAAACTAAGCTCTTTGCCAATGGTTCTTTCTAAAATCGCTTCTTCAATGTCGATTATACCCTGTTCTTTTAAGAGGGAAGTAAAAATAATATTGTCTTTATTGACAATAGAATATAGTTTGTCGAGTTCAATTGACATGTTTTTATCTGTTTTATTAACTATAACCAGATACTCTCTGTTTTCAAGTAATTTAAGTCTAGATATATCTTCTTCCTGGAGCCTCTCATCTGCACTAAGGACATAGAGAATAAAATCCGCCTTCTCCATGGCAGCCTGGCTTCTCTCAACACCAAGATGCTCCACAGGATCTAGGGTTTGTCTTAGCCCTGCTGTATCTACTAGAATAAGAGGAAGACCTGCAATTTGAATTCTTTCTTCTATTGTATCTCGAGTTGTTCCTGCTATTTCTGTTACAATGGCGCGACTATGGCCACTTAGGGCATTAAGAAGGGTAGATTTTCCCACATTGGGCCTTCCTGAAATCACTGTGCGAAGACCCTCTTCTAGAAGTTTACCCTTTTTTGAGTTTTCTAAGAGCAGGGCTAGTTCTTTGTATACTTTTTCCATACCAT
>DASRNA010000034.1:0-6093 GCA_035647655.1 Clostridia bacterium
GCTCCACGCATCAACCCAGCTTAGTATTCATAGTAGGCCTATGGCAGACTACTTTAAACAAAAAGGAGCCAGACGCCTAATCCTTGCCAGGGAATTGTCGCTAGAGGAAATTGAAAAGATTAAGGGGGTGGCTGATCTAGAGGTCTTTGTTCAAGGAGCTCTATGTATCAGCTACTCAGGCCAGTGCCTAATGAGCAGCCTTATCGGTGGCCGCAGTGGCAATAGAGGTCGCTGCGCCCAGCCCTGTAGGTTGGAGTATGGTCTTTATGAAGAAAAGGATCTTATCAAAAAAGGAAACCTTCTAAGCCCCAGGGAATTGTCCCTTCTTGTGGATGAGCTTTCTGCTCTTAAAAAGGCAGGGGTCGTGAGTCTAAAAATAGAAGGGCGCATGAGAAGCCCAGGCTATGTCTATGAAGCGGTTCGTATCTACCGCCAGGCTCTTAATAAAGAGGCCTATGATGATCAAAGCCTAAAACTTAGCTTTAGCCGCCAGGGCTTTACCAAAGCCTATCTTTATAAAAAAGGCGGAGAAGACCTTATTTCTGAATTTTCAGGAAAAAGCGGCATCGACCTGGGTTATATAGAAAAAGGGGAAATTACTCTTTTGCAAGATATTAGGCGCCTTGATGGAGTAGGCACCCCCCAGGGTGGTTTTACGATAGAGGGCATTTTGTATCAAGGAAAAAAAGTAGAAGAGGCCTTTGTGGGCCAAAGGGTAGGTCTTCTTCCAAAAAAATACAAAGAAGGAGATCTAATAAGAAAGACTTTTGATAGCCAAGAAGAAAAAAAGATAAAGAAAATAGTAAAAGAACCCTATAAGCGCAAGCTAGCACTTAAAGTGCCCTTTTATTTTAAGATAGGAGAGCCCATGGTTCTTGGTCATCTTAAGGGTGATCTTGTCCAAGAAGCAAGAACAGCCCCCCTAAGCAAACAGCGCCTAATAGAAAGTCTCTCCAAGAGCGATGGCCCTCTTTTTATTGAGCCCGACTTTATTGATTTTGAAGAAGGCTTTGTTCCCATAAGGGAGATAAATTTACTCAGGCGGCGGTTTTTAGAAGAGGCCCTAGAAAAGAGGAAAGTCAAAAGGAAGCTAGAAAAAAAAGAGTTTCCCTCTATAGACAAGAAAGAAGCCCTTGCGAAAAAGTTTGTAATATTGCGAGAAAAGAAGAATTTAGAACTTGATTTAATGGGCATGGTGCCCATTTACGACCCCTTCTTTAAAGATCCAGGAAGTCTTAGTTTTAAAGACCTTGCACCTTTAGAAAATTATTTGCTTAGGGTGCCAGGACTTGTAAAAGAAAAGCCAGAAGAACTCTGTGATAAGCTCCTTTCTTTAGAGGGGCTAAGGGGTATTTTAACCTCCAACCAAGGTATTATTGAGCTTATGAAAAACAAAATTCCTCTTTACGGAGATTATAAATTAAATATCATCAACAGCTACGGCCTTGCTCTTTATAAGGAGTTAGAAGGCAGTATCTTAAGTGAAGAAATGAGCAAAAATGAATTAAAAAGCTTTCAGGGAAAAGAAAGAGCGATGATCTATAGCTATGGGCCGCAAGAAATGATGGTAATGGAGCATTGCCTGCTAAGGGATGCAGAGCCTTGTAGTGAGCCTTGCCGGGTAAAAAACTATAGTTTAGAAGATAGAAAAGACTATAAGATGAAGATGGCCCATGATATTTATTGTAGAAATCATATATATAATGCCCCAGTGAAAAATCTTTTGGGAGAAAGCAAAGAACTGAGGAAGATGGGTTATAGTAGTTTTGTCATGGAGATCTTCCAGGAGGAAGATCCCCAGGAACTAATTGAGGCTTTTTATGATGAAAAACCCTTGGAAAGAGATCTTGCTACCTGGGGACACTATCACCGCGGCATCCTATAGTACTTGTCTCTTAGCTTAGAAAAGCTTATACTACAAATAATAAACAACTTAAAAGGATATAAGGAGGAGCTATGTTTGTACGTGCCATAATGACGCCGGTTACTGAATTGACTACCGTTTCTAGTGATCAAAAACTAAAAGATGCCTTAGATATTATTCTCGAGGAAGGTTTTCTTTCCCTGCCTGTGGTAGATGGAGAAAAATTTGTGGGCTATATTTCAAAAATGTATATCTATGAAAAGTTTATTGAAAGTGGAGGAAAGGATTTTGACGCCTATCTTCAAGAAAAAGTGGCCAGCTATGCCTTTATGGATATGGAACCCCTTATGGACTCCACCTATGTAGAGGACGCTGCAGAGGCTTTTTTTACTAATAAGGTTATGTTTATTCCTGTGGTAGATAGTAGAGAGGTTTTCCGAGGGGTTGTTACCCAGCGCTCGCTTTTTAAGGTTATTTTAAAGGTCTTTGGCCTAAAAGATGCCAAAATTACCATCTTTAGTCAAGACTTTGTTGGAAGTTTAGCAGAAATCTTAGACATCATTCAGCGCCATGGTAGCATTGTTACCAATATAGCTAAATATGATATGGACATTCTAGGAACACAAGGGATAACCATTAGGGTTGAAGATAAGGATCCTGAAGTTCTTGTGGAAAAACTCAAGGCAAAAGGAGTTAATGTTCGAGAATTTCAACCAGCAAGGAAATAGTATGGATTATCCTCGAGAGCAAAAGTCCTTTAGTTTGTGGATACTGCTTTTAAGTTTTGCTAGTGGCTACGCCAATGTTGCAGCAATGACACGTTTTAACCAGCCAGTAAGTCATATGACCGGAACGGTCTCCTCACTTGCCTTGGCTATTTTTGAGAGGGAAGCCTTCCTTGTGGAGAGGCTTCTTTCTCTTCTTATGTGTTTTCTAGCAGGGGCAATTTTTGCAGGTATTCTTTTTCACAAAAGAAAAATAGAGCCTAAAAAACGATATGGAGCCCTACTTTTTATTGGGGGTGTGATTATCTTTGTCTTAAAAAACTCAGAAGTCTTATTTTATGTTCTTGGTTTTTTTATGGGTCTACAAAACGCTATGCTTTTGGACTACCGGGGACATTTAATTAGAAGCACTCATATAACAGGTTATTTAAGTGATATAGGTTTTGAGATGGGGAGTTTTCTTGTAGGAGAGCCTAGGCATGCTTGGAAGATTGTATTTTATACCTTAAGTATCTTCCTATTTGTTTTAGGAGGATTATTTTCTGTTTATTTTTATTCCCAGGGTAATCAAGTGGAACTTTTAAGCGGGATTTATATTCTTCTTGGAAGCAGCTATTTTTATCTTAGACGAGAGGAGCTTTTAAAGAAAAAGCAGTAAGGACATAGGAGGTCCACTAATGAGAAACAAAGAATGTGTGCATTTTAAGGATTGTGGGGCCTGTCATTTCCGCCTTGCTTTTCCAAAGGGACAGACTAAGAAAAAACAAGAATATATAGAAAGACTTTTTCCAGACAAAAAAGTTGCCCCTATTTTAGCTATGGAAAACCCATATTATTACCGCAATAAGGTACTTCGAACCTTTAAATCCGTGGGCAAACACCGTTTTATTAGCGGAATTTATGAAAAGGGGAGCCACTGGGTTGTTCCCATTGACCAGTGTCTGATTGAAGACGAAGGGGCCAAAGCGATTCAAAGAACAATTTATAGTCTAGTAAAGCGCTTTAAATGGACTATATATGATGAAGACCTAGGGCAAGGCCTTGTTCGACACGCCCTTGTTAGGGTAGCTAAAGCCACAAATCAAGCCAGTGTAACAATGGTTATCAAAGGAGATTTTCTTCCAAAACAGGATGAGTTTGTAAGGGCTTTAACAAAAAGACACCCCCAGATAAAAAGCATTTATATTAACCCTCATAAAAGAAAAACACCGGTGGTTGTCGAAGGCCCTTTGCACCAGATCTATGGAAAAGGACCAATAAAAGACCATCTTTTAGGGCTGGATATACTTCTCTCAGGAGATAGTTTTTATCAGGTCAATCATTTGCAAGCAGAAAAACTCTACACAAAAGTAATGGAAGTGCTGGATGTGCAAAAAGAAGAAGTAATCCTAGATGCCTATTGTGGGATAGGAACCATGGCACTTTTAGCGGCCAAAAAAGGAGCACGACTAATAGGAGTGGATAATAATGCTTCAGCCATGTCTGATGCCAGGCAGATGAAGAAAATAAACAAACTAAACAAGGTCGACTTTATAGAAGAAGATGCAACTAAGTTTATGGAAAAGCTTGCAAGTACCGGAGATAAGGTGGATAAAATCATTTTAGATCCTCCAAGATCTGGGACCACAGAAGCTTTTATAGAAGCATCCCTAAGCCTGGTGCCAGAAAAAATTGTTTATGTATCTTGTGATCCTGCCAGGTTTAAAGAAGAGCTCCCCCTTTTTGAAAAGGACTATCAGGTCGAAGGAATTTATCCAGTGGATCTTTTTCCTTTCACAAGACATGTGGAGACAGTTGTATTGATGTCAAGGGTTGAAAAGTAAAAGGCTTAAAATTGTAGTAAATAAGGGGTTCTGGTTGTTTTGCTGATTTGCAGAATGGCAGAACCCTTTGTAAAATCGGTACTTTGTGGGAATATATCAACCGTAAAAAATGCGTATAGTTGAGTTGATAGAATTACTTTTGGGTAGGTTGAGTTGACGGAAATGTTGTAAAAATAGGCTAATCATCGTATAATAAAATCATTGGAATGATGAGTAGCCTCGAGGGTATTACAGACCGATTGACCACCCAATGTTATAGATATTTGCATTCTCTTTTGATGGAGTAAAAGATATCAACATCCAATCTTCGTTTTTACAATTGGCATTATCTTCGTAAAATTGTTGAAGAGTAAGGCTGATTAGTAGGATAGCGAAGGTATATATTTGCATAGCATTTGTTAATGTTCTTATGATTTCATTTGTTATGACAGCATCATAAAGCATTTCTTGTTGTCCTCTTTTTTCTTCATGAGAATCAAGAGTATCAATGCATATATCTGCATAAGGGATGCAATGGTCTTGCCGCTGGGAATAAGTGGCTAATTGTTTTTTAGTTCTTTCTTTATTGCTGATGAACAATTTTTATAGCAGATGGAAACGTGTAATATCGGTCTTTTATTCATGACGATACCTCCTTCGGTAGTGTCACATATTAACTCTAAAGACCTATATTATCAAGATGTATATTGAACAAATAAATAGGAATTTGAACTAAGAAATGAAGGGAGATTATTATGTTTCGTAAAATGAGAAGATTTAAACAGGAAATATCTGAACAAGAATGCATTGACACATTAAAAGAGCAGCCAAGAGGAGTCCTAGCAGTATATGGGGAAGATGGTTATCCATATGCTTTTCCAATGGATTATATCTATATGAATGAAAAACTGTACTTTCATTGTGCGAAAGAAGGACATAAACTTGATGCTATAGCTGCGGATAACAGGGTATCATTTTGTGTTATGGACGAAGGTTTTCGTAAGGACGGGGACTGGGCATTAAATATCAGAAGTATCGTTATCTTTGGCAGAGTAAAAAGGATTGATGATGCCGATGAAACATTAAAAGTTGTTCGTCAACTTGGGCTTAAATATTATCCAACAGCTGAATCTGTTGAAGAAGAAATTCGTAAAGCAATTGCAAGAGTACAAATCTTGGAATTATCCATTGATCATATGACTGGGAAACTGGTAAATGAGTCATAGGTTTTAGAATGCTTGTTAAATTCCAATTTGAATGGAATTTTAAGAATTATTTGGAGGTATCAAGTATGCCAGAAAACAAAAAAGTTCATTACATACCAGCGAAACCTCCAAAGAGAGATAAGCGAGTGGGTATATACTGCCGTGTAAGTACAAATAGTGTAGATCAACTAAAAAGCCTAACAGCACAAGTATCGGCACTAACAAGATTAACAGCGGCAACACCACAATGGTTACTGGTGGATGTATATATGGACATTGCCTCCAGTAAAACAGGTTCTTCTCGTAGAGAGTTTGCAAGGATGCTGGATGATTGCCAATCTCATAATCTGGAAATCATACTCACTAAGAGTATTAGTCGATTTGGTAGGGACACAGTGGATACACTTGAAGCGTTAAACCAGCTAAAAACTTTAGGGGTGCGAGTTATATTTGAGCAAGAAGATTTGGATACTTCAAATACAGATAGCGACCTTATG
>DASRNA010000035.1:0-8568 GCA_035647655.1 Clostridia bacterium
TTAGGGCTACTTATAGCTAGCATGTTCAGGAGGTATCTATGAAAAAAATAGTAATGTACTCAAGTCCGAGCTGTCCCCATTGTCATACTGCTAGAGACTTTTTACAAAAAGAAGGGATTCCCTTTATTGATAAGAATGTTCAAAATCCAAAGCATCAAAAGGAATTTCAAGCCCTTGGTATAGAGGGTGTTCCTGCTTTTCTTATTGGCGAAGAAGTGATGGTAGGCTTTAATTCCTCCCAGCTCCTTTCCAAGCTAGACTTTTTGCTTCCCCAGTGCCCTTCTTGTGGTAGAAAAATGATGGTGCCAAAGGGCAAGGGTAAAATTAAAGTGACTTGCCCAAAGTGTAAGACAAAATTTGAGATGCAAAGTTAGGAGTTTATGTGAATTATACTAGTGAGAGAGAAAGGCGAATGGCCACAGAGTCCATTCCTCGCCTGTTTTTTAGTTTTAGCCTGCCAGCTATTGCTGGC
Organism: Clostridia bacterium; assembly: GCA_035647655.1. GTDB lineage: Bacteria > Bacillota > Clostridia > Peptostreptococcales > Acidaminobacteraceae > DTU036. Next base: position 473 of record DASRNA010000035.1, read on the forward strand.
ATGATGGTACAGGCCTTATACAATATAGTGGACCGCTTTTTTATTGGTCAAATTCCAGGAACTGGCAGTATTGCCATTGGTGGGATAGGGGTATCTTTACCGATCACCTTTATTTTAATGGGATTTACCATGCTTTTTGGTATTGGCGGTGGAGCCAATATTTCAATACAACTGGGAAAAAAAGACCAGCCCATGGCAAGAAAAATACTTGCCAACGCACTTATAATGCTTTTTTTGAGCGCCTTATTCTTAAATGGCTTTATGCTATTAAATCTAGAAAAGGTTCTGCTTATTTTTGGCGCCTCAGCGCAGAACCTTCCTTATGCCTCTAGTTACTTGCGCATTATTCTTATTGGAAACTATTGGAATACTTTTGCCTTTGCCTTTAATCATTTGATTCGCGCAGAAGGCAATCCGAAATTCGCCATGCAAAGTATGCTTATTGGAGCCATCACCAATATTATCTTGGATCCAATATTTATTTTTGTTTTGGATATGGGGATCGCTGGTGCGGCCTATGCAACAATTATTGCTCAGTTTTTAAGCTTCCTACGAGGATTTAGCTATTATCTTGGTGGCAAGAATATTGTTAATTTAAAAAAGGAAGACTTTCGTTTGGAATCAAAAGTCATTTATATGATTGTAGCAATAGGAATATCTCCTTTTTTCATTCAAATAGCTGGTAGTGTAGTAGGCGCACTTCTTAATAATAGTCTTCGAATTTATGGAGGGGCCCTAGCTCAAGGAGCCTACGCAATTATTAACTCCATTGCCATGCTCTTTTTTATGCCTATTTTTGGTATGAACCAAGGTCTGCAACCCATTGTGGGTTTTAACTATGGGGCAGGAAATTTCAAAAGAGTCAAAGAAGCAGTAGCTGTTGGTATTATATCGGCTTCTACTGTTATGGGCCTGGGATGGATTGTTGTCCAGTTTTTCCCTCATGTATTAGTAGGGGTTATGACGCCAGATCCAGAGCTTTTTGATATTACAGTTAAGGGTCTTCGTATCTTCTTATCTATGATGTTTGTTGCAGGTTTTCAAATTATAAGTTCTAATTTTTTCCAATCCATTGGAAAGGCAAAGATAAGCTTTGTTCTTTCCTTATCTCGGCAGGTTTTTCTTCTTGCGCCCCTAGTCTATTTTCTTCCTAGATTTTTTGGACTTAAGGGAGTTTGGTATGCTCAACCAATAGCAGATGCTCTATCTTCTCTTATTACTTTGTTTTTTATCCTAAGGGAGTTTAGAAGTTTGGAATGGGCTCACTGCCAGAGCAACCCTCTTGCTGAGGGATGCGAAGAGAATCTGGAAGTTCTTAGGGCCATCAAAGTACAAGAAAAGACATAAGAGATATTAAGCCTATTAGCCAGATGCTTCTAGGCTTTTTTATTCTATAATAAAAGTTTTATAAGGCTAAGTATGCTATTATTACAATTAGATTGTGCTTTTTGAAATGAGGATAATGTATGTTTGGTAAAAAACCTTCCTTGGATGCGTCTACCCACGCCATCCATCGTAAGGAAGTTATTAAGATAGCCTGGCCTGTGCTTGTTGAGCTAGTCTTGGCTAGTTTATTTAGTATGGTGGATATGATGATGCTCGGAAATATTCCCAGCAGAATTATAGCCAACCAGTCAGTGGCAGCCGTAGGAATTGTTAACCAGCCCCTTTTTATTGGGATTTCACTGGTTCAGTCGGTCAATGTGGGATGTACGGCCCTGGTTTCTCGCTATGTGGGTTCAAGAGAAGAACATAAGATAGAAGATACGCTAAAACATGTGCTTTTAATTAGTTTTATTGGTCTTGCTATTCCTTATTTTATCCTTATGCAGATATTTAGAGATCCAATTATGACTTTTCTGGGTGCAGAGCCGGCGGTTCTTGCTCTTGGAGGAAGTTATTTTCGAATTCTAATTAGCGGATTTTTATTCCAGGCTTTGAACTTTTCTCTTACCGCAGCCTTACGAGGGGCGGGGGAGACCAAGGTGCCAATGAAGGTGAATATTTTTGCCAACCTGCTCAATGTATTTGGAAATGCCATACTTATTTTTGGCCTACTGGGCTTTCCTGCTCTTGGTATAACAGGAGCGGCAATATCAACTGCTCTTTCCAACCTACTAGCCTTTATCTTGATGTATAGTTATGTGATTGCAGGAAAAAGCAAGGTAAAACTTAGCCTTGGAAGGTTTACTCTACAAACTAGCGTATTCCTAAACCTTGCTAGAATTGGTGTACCAGCTTCAATGGAACAATTTGTCCTTAGAGTAGGTATTATGTTGTTTACAAAGATAGTTGCTGGACTTGGAACCGCAATTTTTGCGGCACATCAAATAGCCATTAGTATCTTGGGACTGAGCTTTAACCCAGGAATGGCATTTGGCATTGCTGCCTCGGCACTTGTGGGTCGGGCCCTGGGGGAAGAGGATGCAGAACTGGCGGCCTCCTATGCTAATGATGCTAGAAAGCTTGGCTCTAGGGTAGCAGGTGTTGTTGGAATTTTATTGTTTGTTTTTGCCCCACAACTAGTTTCTTTATATAATAAGGATCCTCTTGTTATAAAAAACGCCTCAATAGCCTTAAGGATTATTGCGGCAATTCAGCCAATACAGTCCTCTCAGCTTATTTTAGCAGGCGCTCTTAGAGGGGCTGGGGATACTTTTTCCACCTTCCTAGCAACCCTTATAAGCCTTCTTGTCATCCGGGTAAGTCTTGCCTATTTATTTGTTCATGTGCTCTTTTATGGAATAGCTGGCGCCTGGGCGGCAGTGGTGGTAGATCAATTTATACGCTGGATGATAGTCAGGACCCGCTTTAAACGTGGCAGGTGGAAAACCCTTACATTCCATAGTTAAAAGAATTATTAGAGGAAGGCTCAACTACTTAGTTGGGCTTTTTTATTACTGGGACTCCCTGCTGCTGTTTTGTTTTTGGTGTGACTTATAAAAGCCCTGTAAAGTCGACCTTATCAATGGATTTTGTTTGATTTTAACCCCTTGGATTGGCATAATTTTATTGAGGTAATTATGAATGCAAAAAAATCAATAAAAGTGGCTTTTTGGGACTTATTACAAGAACTCCCTCTAGATCAAATTACAGTAATCATGCTCTGTGAAAGGGCCAATGTAAATAGGCAAAGCTTTTATTATTACTATCAGAATATTGTTGATTTATTAAAGGATGTGCTCTTTGCAGAAATCTATGATGAGGTTTCCCAGGGCAGAGCTTATGATACCTGGAAATATGGCTTTTATACGACAACTCGTTTTATTAATGAAAACCATTTTATCTTTCAAAATATCCAACATTCTAACTATTGGGAAGAAATCAACAACTTCTTTACGGAAAACTCCAATTCCCTTGTTAAAGGAGTCATTGACGAATGTATTGAGGCAACGGGAATACGTGTTTCTAAAGAAGATAAAGATTTTATGATTCACTATTATAGAGTTCTTTTTAACAGTATTATGACTGAGTGGGTCAAGGATGGAATGAAACTAAAACCCATAGAACTTCTCTCTAAAGTAGAAAAGCTTGTGGATGGGACCATTTGTCCTGCCCTGCAGCGCTTTTCCGAGGAAGAAAACTAGACAATTATAAGAAGTTGTCTAAAGACTGCAACCCTCCCCTGAACTACAATGAAAGCAAGAGGAAAAAGGGGAGCTAGCATGGTTATTATTCTTGTGCAGCTAAATCAATCACCTCTTTCCCCAGGGGAATAAGGCTAGTTGACTAGCTGTTTTTTGTTTTTAATTAGCTTTGTGAGTTGAGGAGGGACTTTTACTATAGATAAAGGGTTTTCCACTTGCTAGCAGAGGGTGGTTTGGCATTTTTTGTTTTCCTATCTTTTGTTAGAAGTGGAGTAGCAAGCGGTCCTATAACTTATAAGAAGCAGCTCTTAAGAGCAAACCGTTAACAAAGTGGCATTAAAAAAATGCCCAAGCTAGAAAGTAGAGGAGAAAGAATGTCTAAAAAAATACCGTATACTGTTGATTACAGCCCTAAGAGAAGAAGTCCTATATTACTTGATTTCGCCAATCTAATTAATAGGACAAAAACAGGAGATAAGGGTGCACTCACCTATGAAGATCCTGAGTATTATGTTATGGAAAACATTGTTACTGATCAAATGGCCAAGGTAGGCTTGGGTCTGAGGCTTCGCGTATATCAAACAGCAGAGCAGATTGCAAAGACTGTCCAGATGCCTGTTGAGGTAGTTAGAGATAGACTAGAAGATCTTGCTATGGCAGGTGCTTCTCATAGAGCAACAATAGATGGTGAAGTTAAATACTGGCTTGAAATTTGGGTACCCGGTCATATGGAAATGATTATGAATAATCGCGAAAACGCGAAAAAATATCCAGAAATTGCCATTGGCTTTGAGGCCTATGGGAAGAAAAAAGGAATTATTGCCCCGGGATCATTTCCTATGGGTATGGCTCCTATGCGTGTTATCCCGATTGAGTCTGCCATTGATGGCAACTCAAGAACTGCAAGTTATGAAGAAATTTCAACCTATCTTAATAAGCACACTATTTTTTCTGTTTCCGATTGTTCTTGTAGAACCGTTCGCGAGGAAATGGGCGAAGGTTGTGGCCACCTAAAAGAAGATATGTGTATCCAGATGGGAACAGCAGCAGATTATTATATACATACAGGAAGAGCCAGACAGATTACCAGAGAAGAAGCCTTTGAAATTATTCATAAGGCAGAAGAAAATGGACTTCTCCACCAAATTCCAAACCTAGATGGTAGTGGAGAGACCCATGCTATTTGTAACTGCTGTGGCTGTGGTTGTCTGGCACTACGTAATGCCAATATGTTCCGCAACCCTGATTTTTCACGCTCTAACTATGTTGCTAAAGTCGATTCAGAAAAGTGCGTTGCCTGTGGAGAGTGTGTAGAGCACTGCCCAGTTAATGCTCTAAAATTAGGACAAAAGATTCCTGCCACTGTTGCCCTTGCTGAGGTGGACAAACACGAAGATCGTCCTGGAAATACCAAATGGGGAATAGATAAATGGAATATAGATTATCGTGAAAACAGAGAAGTGGTTATGGACTCAGGTACTAGCCCTTGCAAATCCTTCTGTCCTGCTCATATTGGTGTACAGGGATATATCCAGCTTGCTTCTGAAGGAAAGTACGGTGAAGCTCTTGAGCTGATAAAACAAGAAAACCCCTTCCCAGCAGTCTGTGGTCATATTTGCCCACGCTACTGTGAAGATGCTTGTACACGAAATAGTATTGATGACTCTGTTGCAATTGATGATATTAAACGCTTTATCGCTGAGCAGGATATGAATAGCGAGCACCGCTATGTACCTAAGAAAAAGCATGACTATAGTGATAAAAAAGTAGCGGTAGTTGGCGCTGGTCCTGCGGGACTTAGCTGTGCCTACTATCTAGCAATTGATAATTATGATGTAACTGTTTTTGAAAAAGAAGAAGCTCTTGGTGGTATGTTAACCTGGGGAATTCCTTCTTTCCGCTTGGAAAAAGAGGTTATTAACTCAGAAATTGATGTTCTAAAAGAACTGGGAGTTAAATTCCAAACAGGCGTAGAAATCGGTAAAGATCTTTCCTTAGATGACCTGCGCCAGCAAGACTATAAGGCCTTCTACCTGGCCATTGGAGCCCAGGGTGGAAGAAAACTAGGTATCGAAGGTGAAGATGCCCAGGGCGTTTATAGTGGAGTAGATTTCCTAAGAAAGGTAAATCTTACTGAGGAGCGCTTATTATCAGGAAACACCGTAGTTATCGGTGGAGGAAATGTAGCTATTGATGTTGCTCGTACAGCAGTACGCTCAGGTTCTAAACAAGTACAAATGGTTTGCCTAGAAAGCCCTGAAGAAATGCCAGCACTTCCAGAAGAAATTCTAGAAGCCCAAGAAGAAGGCATTGAAGTCCTTAACGGATGGGGGCCAAAGCGCATTCTAACAAAAGATGGTAAAGTCACTGGGATTGAGTTTAAGAGATGTACAAGAGTTTTTGATGAAAACCAGAGATTTAGTCCTCTTTATAATGAAGAAGAGACCTACTTTCTTGAGGCTGATAATATTTTAGTATCAGTAGGCCAAAGCATTGTTTGGGGAGATCTTCTAAAGGGAAGTAAGGCAGAAGTAAATCCCAATCAGACTCTACCCGCCGATGGAACGACTTTCCAAACAGCCCAGGAAGATATCTTTGTTGGGGGCGACGCTCATACAGGACCAAAATTTGCCATTGATGCCATCGCTCAAGGTAAAGAAGGAGCAATCTCTATCCACCGCTTTGTGCAGCATGGTCAGAGTTTAGTTCTTGGAAGACTAAGAAGAAATTATCTTGCCCTGGATACGGAAACCGTAGACTATCAAGGCTTTGATTTAAAACCAAGACAAGAAGCAGAAAAAGTGGATGGAAGTGTTTCTAGAACGAGCTTCCGAGATTTAAGTAAGAGTTTCACGCCAGAACAAATTCAACAAGAAGCTGATCGCTGCCTAAGTTGCGGTAAAACCTATGTTGATGAGCATATGTGTGTAGGTTGTGGACAGTGTACAACCAATTGTCGCTTTGATGCCATTAGTCTAGAAAAAGTTTATGATGCAGAGGGCATGGAACTTAGTAAGGTCAAACCCTATGTTGTAAGAAACGTACTAAAGACCAAGAGCAAAATATTTGTACACAGTGCTAAAAAGAAAATAATGGGAAAGTAGGTTTCTAGTGCACGAACTAGGTATTATGATAGAAGTTGTTAAACAGGTCGAAGAGGTTGCTAGAGAAAATCAAGCAGAGAAAGTCGAAAAGATTGTTTTACAGATAGGAGAAATATCCACCGTAATCCCCCATTATGTAGAAGAAGTCTTTCCGGCAGCCGTCAATAAAACCATGCTGGAGGATACGCAGCTGGAAATTGAAATTATCCCCGCCAATGGACGCTGTTTAGAATGTGGAAAGGTTTTTTCCCTTGTAAGTCAAAAGGGAAAATGCACTTGTGGGAGTGAAGACTTTGAGGAACTTACAGGAAGAGAATTCATTTTAAAAGAAATACAGATTAGTTAAGGAGCAAAGATGAGTGCAATTCGTGTTATTGAAATAAAAAAAGGTATTTTTGAGCAGAATGATAAAAAAGCAGAAAAAATACGCAAAGAATTAAAAGATAAGGGGCTCTTTCTTCTTAATCTTATGAGTTCTCCTGGCTCTGGGAAAACCACCACCCTTGTAAGTACCATTGAGCAACTAAAAGATGAAATGGAGATTGGTGTTATTGAAGCAGACATCGATTCTGATGTGGATGCCAGAACCATTGATAAGACAGGAGTAAGGGTCATTCAGCTCCATACAGGAGGCATGTGCCATCTGGATGCTGAGATGACCAGACAAGGCATAGAAGCGCTGGGAGCTGAGGGCCTAGACTTTATGGTTCTTGAAAACATTGGAAACCTAGTCTGCCCAGCAGGCTTTGATACGGGAGCTACAAAAAACGCCATGATTATTAGCATCCCTGAGGGTCATGATAAGCCCCTAAAATACCCTGAGATGTTCAAGGTGGTGGATGTGGTTCTTGTGAACAAGATTGACGCTATGGAATATTTCGATTTTGATTTGGACCTCTTTAGGGACTTTGTTCATAAAATCAATCCTGAGATTGAGATTATTCCCATGTCAGCAAAAACAGGCGAGGGTATAGAGCCTTGGGTTGATTGGATCCGTAAGCAGGTAGCCAAGCAAAAAGTTTAAGAAAATACCAATAATGAAAAAAGGGATGCTGAGGTGTCCCTTTTTTTGCGTCTTCAGATAGGGCAAAAGCAGTATAAATACAGAGAAAATAAAAAGAGGGGAAGAGAGATTATTTGGAACAAGAGGGCAATAAAAAGTTAAACAGCCTATAATTACATGATATGGCCTTTTAAAAAAGCCAAAGACAAGCTATTTATAAAAAACGTCACATAATCAGACCCCTTGAAAATGAAAAGAGGGAAGATATGGCCTAAATTCACATAAATATGTAAACAACAGGCTTCATAGGGCAAGTTATTATGAGAAAAACATAAACACCTAAAAAGATTAGCGGAATATAGCTAGGGTATTTAATCAATCACGGCTCATAAATAAAAAAAG
>DASRNA010000036.1:0-2465 GCA_035647655.1 Clostridia bacterium
GTAGTAGGCCCTGGTCCCAAAATGGTCCTGGTCTAGGGACATATGGTCTAGGGGGGGATCTTCATTTAAGAGAAAACGGTAGGGGTCAATAACAATCCACCGACCATTAGAAAGAATTTCCACCCCATAAATGGTTTGACTTATATTGGAGATAACTTGGGTTGGCACACCTGCCCGCCTAAGAAGGGCTGCGTAAATAAGAGCCGCGCTTTTTTTACTTAGAGTTTTTTCTTCTAGGGCCAGAAGGGGATCATCCACCTTTCCCAGGCTAAAGTTTTCCTTAAGCAGGCTAAGAAGGGCCTCGGCCTTATAGTAGTCAAAGCTCTTATTTCTTACCTGATAACTTAAGATCCCTATTTCTTCGCACTGGGTGGGGACAAGATTTGAGTGGCTTAAATAGAGCCCCTCATCCAGGCTGGTATTTAGTAGGGAAAACCTTAGAAGGATATTCTTATCCTCAAAGTAGGGAAGGGAGCTGGCCCGAGTTTCTTCCTCAGGAGGCGGACTAAGAGCAATACTTAGACTGTGAAAACCCAGGCCAAAGGGAATGGGAATGCTTGTATCAAATTTTCCCTCCTCCACAGCAAAGCTGTGGTAAAAGCGGCGATCACCCCTTTTTACTGTAGCGTGGAGTTCTTTGATAGAAGGATTGATTTCCCCTTTAAAAGCAAGAGTATTATCTACCAGCATATTGGCATAAAGGGGATCATCCAGGGACATTTTTAGGGAAGTAAAGGCCTCTAGCTCCACATAGTGCTCCTGCATATCGTCTATGGTATAGGCGTTAAACTGGGCACTTGAGAGGATATCTTCTTCTAGCTTTAAGATGGGCTCAAGAGTCGCCCCCTGGGCGCAAAAGGTTGTTTCAATTAACCTGTTTTCTAGGGTAAAATAACTTATACCATAATAATAATACAAATCCTGTTCTTTTTTTACGTAGCCATAATTAGCAATCGATGTAGCCTCAACAAAGAGCTGGCGGGGCGTTCTTTTTTCAAAATCATCAAAGGATTTTTCTTCCACTAGCCTTTTAATGGCATCTGCTGGTTTTTCTTCCCCCAGGGGCCTACTGCTTACTTCGATCTTTAGGGAGTTTTCCAGGGAAGAAAAACTATTAAGAGAAGTCCTCTTCCAAAAGTAGGGGAGGTTATAGGATATTTTTGCTTCGGCAAAATCAACCTTCTGGCGATTTTGGCGGTAACTTAGGCTGACATCATAGCCAGTGCCCGTGGCAAGTTCCAGTAGCTTTTCCTGGGCATTATAGCTATATTGAAAGTTCATAAAATCAAGCAAAATCCTATAAGGAAGATAGAGCTCATCATTTTCTACAAAGGGAGGATTTTTCCAGGTAAATTCTTTACCGTTAAGAAAATATGTGCTAGAATTAGTATTGAATTTAATGAAAACATTATCGCGAAAAAGTATTATATCTCCCTTGTTTTTTTCTCTAAACTGCAGGGATGTTAGTTTAGAAAAGGGTTCTATTGGAATAAAAAGCTCCCCTTGCTTTTCTAAAAGAGGGGTTTCTTCGACAAATTTCCCATTAAGATTTAAATCAACAGGTGATAGGGCTGCTCCTAGTAAAGGAAGCAGTAAAATTAATAACAATATTTTTCTTAATTTTTTCATGCCAACCAGCTTTCTTCTCTTCTCATATCATATCTAATTTTCGCCACCTATGCAATCGGAGGTTTATTATGGATTTAAATAAATATACACTAGTCAACTTACAAAAAAAAGCCAAAGAACTTGGCCTTAGTGGCTATAGTGGCCTGCGTAAGGCCGATTTAATTGCCCTAGTTAGTAAAAAAATAGCAGACCAGGCAGAAGAGAGGAAAAAAGCAAGTAGCCAGAATAAGGCAAAAAACCAAATCCCAAAAGAAGATATTGATCTTGTCCATGGCTACCTAGAAATTATAGAAAATAAGGACTTTGGTTTTTTGCGTTTTGATAATTTTTCTCCCAGTGAAGAGGATGTATATGTATCTCCTGTATTTATCCGCCGCTTTAATTTAAAAACCGGGGACAAAATTCAAGGACGTGTAAAAAAGAATGATCATTCAGACCGCTACCGGGCCCTAATCTACCTAGATGAAGTAAATGGATGTAAGGGAGAAAGGGCAGTGGAAAGAAAAAACTTTTCTCAACTGACCCCCATCCATCCCAGAGAGCGCCTGGTTCTTAGCTACAATCAAATAGAACTATCCACCCGGCTGATTGATTTGATTGCTCCAGTGGGCCGGGGCCAGAGGGGGCTTATTGTGGCTCCCCCCAAGGCAGGAAAAACCATCTTCCTCCAAAATGTGGCCAAGAGCATTGAAAAAAACTATCCAGAAGTGGAGATTATTGTGCTTTTAATTGATGAAAGGCCCGAAGAGGTCACAGAGATGAAAAGAAGCATTAAAAGCGATGTCATCTACTCGACCTTTGATGAGCCCCCTTCTAATCATATTAGGGTGGCCCAG
>DASRNA010000037.1:0-7988 GCA_035647655.1 Clostridia bacterium
GATATGAATTTAAGAAGTAATTTTGGAGTCAATCTTCTTGGGGTAGCCAGGGTGGGTGAAAGAGTAGCAGAAAGTCCCAACCGAATAGAAATCCGGGGAGGAGACGTTCTTCTTCTGCAGGGGGCAGAAGGAAGCATTCAGGAAGTAATACGAGAACTGGGGGCCCTTCCCCTGGTAAACCGGGGCATTGAACTTAAGAGCAATACTAAGATTCTCCTCAGTCTTTCAATCTTTATTGGAGCCTTGGTCCTAGTGGCCCTAGAGCTTGTGATTGTGGAAATAGCCTTTGTATCTGCTGCCCTAATTATGGTGGGCACCAAGGTTATTAGCATTAAAAGAGCCTATGAAGCCATGGATCTACCCATCCTTATGCTTCTTGGCAGCCTAATTCCTGTTAGTAATGCTCTTGAAACTACCGGCGCTGCCAGTATGCTCTCAAGGCTCCTGCTAAGTATTACTCCTGGGGTAGATCCCTGGGTGAGTCTACTAATGCTTATGGTTTTGACTATGGTACTAACCAACATTATCAATAATGCAGCAGCGGCCCTGATTATGGCGCCTGTCGCCCTGGGGGCTGCCCAGCTCTTGTCGCTTAATCCGGATCCCTTTTTACTGGTTGTTTTTGTAGGGGCCACAAGTGCCTTTATGACCCCCATTGGCCACCAGTCCAATACGATTATTATGGGCCCGGGAGGATATCATTTTGGAGATTATTGGCGTCTTGGTCTTCTGGTAAGTGCCCTAACTTGTCTTGTTAGTTTACCTGTTATTTTATATTTTTGGCCTGTATAAGGAGGAAGTTATGATTAAATGTAGTAAAACCAATGTGTATAATTTTGAAAATGCCCTAAGAGGTATGAGAAATCCCTTGGATAGCTGGTCTATGTCAGACAGTAGTTTTGAGGGGGAAGTAGTGCTAGGAGAAAAAGATCTTCGTCTAGCCAAGCAGCTAAGAAAAGCTGGCAGTGATCACCGCAAGTATCTTCGCCAAATTTTAGTTAGTGTTGATATTGAGGGACCTCTTTATTGGTGGAAAGAATTTGACACCTATAAGGTAGCCACTGTGGCCAATTCTACCAGCACAATGCATACCATTCATAAAAAAGGTCTTGTCCCTGAAATGTTTAGTGTAGAAGGAATAAGTAAGCAGACCCAGGAGGTCTTTGCCAGCTATCTTGCTTATCTTGAGGGTTTGCGTCTTTCTTTTAATAAAACAAAAGACAAAAAAACTTGGGAAGAAATTATTAAACTTCTTCCCAGCAGCTTTAATCAACTAAGGACAGTAACCCTAAATTATGAAACTCTTATGAGTATCTATCAGGCCCGAAAAAACCATAAACTAGTAGAGTGGCGAGAGTTTTGTCAGTGGATAGAAAAGCTACCGTATTTTAAGGAAATTGTTTTAGAAGACTAGTAGAAACTAGGGCTTTCTTAAGTAGAGGCAAAATAAATATTTTAGGCAGCAAGAGCTGTGTGATAGAGGAGCTAAAGAAAGAACTCATTTTTTCTTGGCTCCTTTAATTTTTCGCTAAAGGCTTTTATAAAGTCATCAAACTCTTGGTCAAGGACTCTTGCCCCCATAGGACAGACATCAAGACAGGCCATACATAGGATGCAGCGCTCACTAAGGGTATTTATTTTTTCATCAATGGCATGGGCGGGGCAAGCTCTAAGACAAGCCTTACACAGGATACAATCATCTGTTGTACTTGGAAAAAAACTTAAACTTCCCCTTTCCTTATAGGGGAAATTTCCCGGAAAGTTATAGGCTTTTGCCCTGCTTTTCTTTTTTATGGCCTGGATCAGAAAGTCATTTACTTCCTCTAAATCTTTTTTGTGGGGTCGGTGGGTCTGGATAAGACCAAAACTATGTTTGGCAATTAGGCCAGCGCCAGCATAGGGGATAAAGCCTTTTTTTATAAGAAAATCTTTTATTTCTAAAAGAGAATCATCAAAGGCTCTATTGCCATAAACGGCCAAGATAATGGCGGGGGTCTTACTGCCCTCAAGATTTTTAAGGCGCTCAAGAAAAAGAAGGGGGACCCTGCCATAGTAAACGGGAAAGGCAATGATAAGAAGGTCTTCCTTGCTTAGGCTTAGCCTCTCTTGGGCCTTATATGTAAGATCCCGTACTTTTGTCTCTTCTTTTGACGCCATGAGTTTTTCTAGGTATTTTTTCGTTCCTCCGCAAGGAGAAAAATAAATAAGATGTTTCATTTAAAGCTCCTCTTTTATTATAGTTTACCACTAGTATAAGGAAAATACTCCTAGCCAAATACTATTAAAAACCCGCTTTATTTGATATAGTGTTGTTAAGAAAGGTAGGCTAATATGAAGAATAAAAAACTAAATCTTGCAAATTTACCAACAAAAATTGAAAAGATGCCAGCGATCAGTAAAAAGCTTGGTCTAAATATATATCTAAAAAGAGATGATCAAACAGGAAGTGAGATTTCGGGAAATAAAATCAGAAAATTAGAGTATGCCCTTTATGAGGCCCTTGAACAGGGGGCAGACACCCTTATTACCTGTGGAGGCATCCAATCCAATCACTGTAGGGCAACTGCCGCAGCGGGAGCGAAACTGGGCCTAAAAACCATACTTTATTTACGTACTCCTGTGCGTCAGCCTGTTGAAGGAAATTATTTTCTTGACCAGCTCCTAGGGGCTGAGGTGCGTTTTATCACGCCAAAAGAATATAATTATCATCGCCAGGAAATAATGGAAGAAGCCGCGCAGGAAGTCCAAAGGCAGGGCAAGAAGGCCTATCTTATTCCAGAGGGAGCTTCCAATGGCATAGGGACCCTGGGTTACTATGAGGCCTTTTTAGAAATTTTAGCACAAGAAAAGCAGATGGGAGTGGAATTTGATACAGTAGTCTGTGCTGTGGGCAGTGCAGGCACCTACTCTGGCCTTCACTTTGCTAATATTTTAGGAGAACATGGAAAAAAAGTAGTGGGCATTCCTATTGCAGCCGACAGCCAACATTTTGCTGGTAGAACAAGGGAGATTTGGCAAGAGTTTTCTAAGATAATAGGCAGTGATAAAAATCTAGAAAATGAAAAAATGTATCTACTAGATGGCTATGCCGGTAGGGGCTACGCCCTGAACACTCCAGAAGAAATGGATTTTGTGCTCCAAATTAGCCGCAGCGAAGGGGTTATATTTGATAGTGTATATACAGGTAAGGCCTTTAGAGGTCTAGTGGATGCGCTAGAAAAAGAACACAGCTATTTTGAAAATAGTAAAAATATACTCTTTATCCATACAGGCGGTCTTTTTGGCTTGTTCGATAAAAAGTTTGAATTTGATTTTCATCAGTAGGCTAGACGCTCCGCCTATAAAAAAACTTATAGATATAGAGGAAGAACAGAAAAAACAAACTTGTTTTTTTAACTAAAGTTAATCATTGTGATAAATATTGGGTATATTAAATAGAAGGAGGGAAATAATGAATTTATTGCCTGCTTTAGAAGATTTACGCGCCTACCGAGAAGGAACTTTTTATGAGGGTGCGGAACATTTTGGTGCTCAGTATATTCAGGATCAATTTCGGTTTTTAGTCTATGCACCCCGTGCTAAGGAAGTCTCTGTTGTGGGTGAGTGGAACCAGTGGACACCAGGGGTGGACCCTATGAAGCCCATTGAAGAGGGGTATTATTACGCCTTTATTCCAGAAGCTAGGGAAGGGCATTTATACAAATATCATATTCTTGATCAAGAGGGGAAGGAAATTTGGAAGACCGATCCCTATGCCAGGAAGATAAGATGGGGTCAAGAAGGTGCTGGGATTATTTATCGCTCCAAGGATTTTGATTGGCAGGCCAAAATAGACATAAAAGAAAATCTGACAATTTATGAAGTGCACTTGGGTAGTTGGAAGAAAAAAGAAGATGGGACTTATTTAAGTTTCCAGGAACTGGCCCATAGCCTTCTTCCCTATGTAGAGGATTTAGGCTACAAGGCCATTGAACTACTGCCTGTTACTGAGCACCCCTATGATGGCAGCTGGGGTTATCAGCAGACGGGTTATTTTGCTATAACCAGTCGCCATGGGGATCCTTGGGACTTTAAATACTTTGTGGAAGAGGCCCATAAAAGAGGCCTTGCCGTTTTTCTTGATTGGGTGCCTTGCCATTTTGCCAAGGACGCCCCCGGGCTTTCTTATTTTGATGGAAGCGCCCTTTATGAAAGTGATTTCTGGGAGGACGCCTATAATTCCCAGTGGGATACAATAAACTTCGATTTTGGCAGACGACATGTCTGTAATTTTCTTATAGGGAATTTGTTTTTTCTTTGGAAGGAGTATGGCATTGATGGAATTAGGGTGGATGCTGTAGCTCATATGCTCTATAGAGAAGAAGGCCTCAAAAATATTCATGATCATTCTCTTAATTTCCTACAGGAACTAACAACAGCCTTAAAGGGCAAAATCCTTCTTTTTGCAGAAGATTCTTCTGACTATGAAGGAATTACTAAAGCTGTTAGCAAAGGTGGTCTGGGTTTTGACTATAAGTGGAATATGGGTTGGATGAATGATACTCTGCGCTATATAGGCCTTAATGGCTACGCTAAAACTCACAAGCACAATCTTTTGACCTTTCCCATGGTCTATGCTTTTAGCGAAAGGTTTGTTTTGCCCCTAAGCCATGATGAGGTGGTACATATGAAGGGTTCTCTTCTTACAAAAACCCAGGGAACCTATGAAGAAAAGTTTTCTCAATTACGCCTTCTTCATCTTTATCAATACGCCATGCCAGGCAAAAAACTTTTATTTATGGGAGGGGAATTTGGACAGTTTGCCGAGTGGAATGCATTTACAGGCTTAGACTGGAACTTACTAGACTTTTACTCCCATCTAGGAGTGCAAACCTTTGTAAGGGACTTAAATCTCCTCTATCATAAAAAACCGGCTCTGTATGAAAATGACCAAGATTGGAAGGGCTTTAACTGGATTGAGGTGGATAATCCACAACAAAACTTTATTGCCTTTAAGCGGATTGATTTAAAGGGAAATGAAGTTATGGTTTTGTTAAACTTCTCATCTAAGGAACTTTTTAACCACAAGCTGGACATTAAGGCAGGCAAGTACCGCATATTAATTAATTCTGACGCAGAAGAATATGGTGGAAAAGCAAGGGGCTCTAAGAGCCCTGTGATGGGTGAATCGGAGATCTATATTGGACTCGCTCCCTATAGTGGGATGATTCTGGAGGTTATAAATGATTAGAGAAAAAATGGTAGCCATGCTACTTGCTGGGGGACAGGGGACAAGACTAAAACAATTGACAGAAAAAAACGCAAAACCTGCTGTGCATTTTGGAGGAAAATACCGAATCATTGACTTTGTACTTAGTAACTGCTCCAACTCAGGAATAAGAAGCGTGGGAATACTGACCCAGTATCAGCCCTTGGCCCTTAGTATGCATATTGGCATTGGAGGTCCCTGGGACCTAAACCGCCATAGAGGCGGGGTGGAGATCCTGCCACCTCATATGACCACCGAGGGAGGCCGATGGTATGCGGGCACAGCCAATGCTATTTATGAAAACCTCGATTATATTGCCCTACAAGATCCAGATCATGTGCTGATTCTCTCAGGGGATCATATCTATAAGATGGACTATGAAAAGATGTTGAAATTTCATGTAGAAAAAGGGGCCGCTGTTACCATCAGTGCCATTAAAGTTCCCTTAGAAGAGGCCAGTCGATTTGGCATGCTAAATATAGAAGAAGATGGAAAAATTTACGAATTTGAAGAAAAACCAGAAAAACCAAAAAGTGACCTGGCCTCTATGGGAGTCTATATATTTAACTGGGACATGCTGCACACCTGGTTAAGAAAAGACCATGCAAACCCTGACTCAGAACATGACTTTGGTAAGGATGTTCTACCAGGTATGTTAGAAGAAGGCCTGGCCCTTTATGCCTATCAATTTGATGGCTACTGGAAAGATGTAGGTACAGTAGAAAGTTATTGGCAGTCAAATATGGATCTATTAGACCCTGAAAACAAGTTAAACTTATTTGATAGTGAATGGCGAATTTACACGAAAAACTACGATGTACCACCCCAGTATCTTTCTAACACTTCAAAGGTAGAAAGGGCCCTTATTAATGAGGGCTGTATTGTACATGGAAGTGTTAAAAACAGCATTCTAAGTACTTCTGTGGTAGTAGAAGAAGGAGCTCAAGTTAAAGACAGTATCCTGCTTCCAGGAGCCCATATAGGAAAAAATGCAATCTTAAACCGAGTCATTGTTCTAAGCCATGAAACGGTAGAGGCCAATGCAAAAATTGGAAGTGAGAATGGGGAAATCGAAATTGTAGGTTTTGTAGATCACGGACTGGTAGTTTAGGAGGAACCATGAAAACAAAGGTAGCAGGTTTAATTAATTTAGGAGAAAGAGAAACCTATATTAAGGAGCTCACAAGGTACAGACCTCTGGCAACGGTTCCTTTTGCTGGACGTTATTGTTTAATTGATTTTATGCTATCAAGCATGGTAAATAGTGGCATTGAAAATGTGTCTATTTTAGTAAAAGACAAATTCCACTCCTTGAATGACCATTTGAGTTTTGGCAAGTGGTGGGACTTGGACCGAAAGACCGGTGGGATCCGGGTACTTTATCCTGATATAAAAGAAGAAATGGCATATGAGGGAGATATTCAAAGATTGCGGAGCAACTTGATTCATTTTGAAAAAACCAGGGCCCAGCATATTCTTTTAACTAGGAGTAACTATCTTGGAAATATCGACTTTAATGAAGCCTTTGACTATCATGAAGAAAATGATGCCGATATTACCGTTCTTACAAAAATAGTAAAGGATGGAAAGACCCGGGTTGATCTTTTAGGCCTTGATATCCTAATGAAAGAAAATGATAGAATTTATATTGGGAGAAATCTTGGCAATCAACAGGAGTTTGAACTTGGTATTGAGATGTATTTTATTAAAAAAGAAGTGTTTATGGAGATTGTAAGAGAGGCCCTAGAAGAAGGCAAAGAGTCTTCTCTAAAAGGAGCCATCCAGCGTAGGCTAAAAAAATACAAGGTATTAACCTATGGCCTAGAAGAAGAGATTCTTCCTATTTACTCCATGCAGCAGTATTATAAGGCCTCCCTTCGCATCCTTGAAGAGGACAAGGCCCATGAGCTCTTTTATAAAAACGGAAAGATTTTTACCAAGACAAAGGATGCTCCCAGCACCTTATATATGGAAGGAAGTGAAGTTAAAAACTCCCTAATAGCCAATGGTTGTGTTATTAAAGGAACGGTAGAAAACTCTATCTTGTTTAGAAATGTTGAGGTGGGAGAAAATGCCGTTATACGAAACTCCATTGTTTTCCAAGGATCAAAGGTAGGTAATGGGGCCCAAATTAACTTTGCGGTTTTAGACAAGCGCAGTTCAATTGGTAAGGGTCGCATCCTTATGGGAGATGGTGGTTTGCCATATTTTGTAGGAAAAGGAGTTAAAATTTTATGAAAATTCTTTTTGCAGCCAGCGAATCTTCACCCTATATAAAGTCTGGGGGGCTTGCTGATGTACTTCATTCTTTGCCCAAGGAACTAGCTAGGCGAGGAAATGATGTGCGGGTTGTTATCCCCCTCTATAAGCATAGTAGTAGAAAAGTCCAAGAGGAGTTTAATTACTTGGGGTCTTTTCATGTAGAAATGCCCACATCCAGTGAGTATGCCGGAGTTTTTTCTCATAAAAACGATGGGGTCATCTACTACTTTATTGACAATGAACATTATTTTTACCGGGAAAACCTATATGGCCAATATGATGATGGCGAGCGCTTTAGCTTTTTTAACCATGCGATTTTGAAATTGATGGAGGAAATAGGTTTTTATCCTGATATCTTGCATCTAAATGACTGGCATGTAGGAGCCGCAGCGGTTCTTTTTAAAGACGGCTACTCTTGGCGGGAGGAATTTAAAAAGACCAAGGTCGTTTTTACCATTCATAATCTTAAGTACCAGGG
>DASRNA010000038.1:0-4960 GCA_035647655.1 Clostridia bacterium
ACAAGAGAAGAAGATGAAATCTTAATAAAAAAGATTTGCCTTCTTGCCGCTTCAGAAAACGCAGAAGCTAAAAAGGAAACCTTAAAGGCGCTGCGACGTTTTGTGATAGAAGAAAATACTGATTTAGATCGGTCATTGGAAGCCTATAGCTTTATAAAAAGTTTTCCCGCAAAAGAAGGCAGCGATATGCAGGGGAGCTATTACCAAATTGGAGATAAAGACTTTAGCTATGTTTTAGGTAGCTTAGAAGAAGTTTTAGAGATTTCTAGTTTTTATAATTTGGACAATGATCCTTTACCCATTACTGAGGAAGTCCGTCAAGGAATCCAAAGTACCAATGCTCAATTTATAGAAGAAGGCAAAAAGGTTTTTGCCATGGCTTGTAAGGAAGCAGATTCTATAGAGACAGGAAAGTTAAATTTCCTAGGACTTATAGCTCTAGGAGATCAAGGCCGTAGTGGTGCAAAAGAGACTATTAAAACTCTTAAAAATGCGGGTATTCGTCCCATCCTTCTTTCAAAAAGCCCGACTGAGCATGCCTTTGAACTTGCAAAAGAACTGGGTATCTTAATCCCAGGTTATGAAGTAATGACTAGTGAAGCAATGAGCAGTTTGTCCAAGGAAGATTTTGAGAATTCCATTGAAAACTATTCAGTCTATACGAATTTGAGCCTAGATCAACGAATTCAATTGATTGAGGGGTGGAAGAACAAAGGAGCCAGCGTAGCTATAACGGCAGATGAAATTGAAGATACAGGTGCTTTTGAGGCGGCAGATATCTCTATTAGTGCTTCCAATCAAAAATTCGGTGTGGTAAAGCAGATGGCACAAATGATTTTACCAGAAGATAATCTTGGCGCTCTTACTGAGGCAATTGCAAACGCACGTATGGTTTATTATAATCTAAGAAGAAAAGTTCGCTTTGAATTAAGCATTTCTTTGGGACTTATCCTTAGTATGGTCAGTATTATGCTTTTGTTTAATGACTTCGCTTTTAGTTATTTGGCCCTATTATGGCTTGGTTTTGTTGTGAGTGCCTTTCCCAGCCTCGCTTTAGAAAAGGAAGTAAAAGAGCGCAATACGATGGTCCAGGCACCACCGGAGCTAGATAAGGGACTTATAACAAGACGTAGTTTTGTCCTCACTATGATTGAATCAATCCTTATTGCAGCGGTCAGTGTAGGAGGCTACTATGCTTTATCAGCTTCGGCTCAAGAGTTGGCAAGAACTTTAACTTATTCTACCTTTGGATTTGCTATACTTTTTCAAGCCTTTAGTTTGCGAAATAGTCAGTCGGTACTTGGAGAAGGTTTTTTCTCCAATAAAAGCTTTTTTATAGCCTTTATGCTAGCAGGGGCACTCCTTCTTATTCCAACCCTTGTGCCCTATGTAAATACAATCTTTGGTATGACAAATTTACCTGTGCAATATTGGGGACTGGCTCTTGGCCTTGGTTTCTCTCCAATGATAGTTACAGAGATCAGGAAAATATTTATCAAAGAATAGTAAGGGTATTTTAGGCATCTTTTGATAGGTGCCTTTTTTTATTGCAAATATGAATGAGATGACAAGATAAAGATTCTAGAATAAGCCCTTTGCTCTTCAAGGATTTTATATTATTTTGACTCTAGGTGTTGACAAGTGAAATGGTTTGGGTATAATAGTATTGGCACTCAAAAGAGATGAGTGCTAATATGGAGAAAAAAATATGTTAACATCAAGACAAATAGAAATTTTAAAATTAATAGTGGATGATTTTATCCTAACGGGTTCGCCTGTGGGTAGTAGAAGATTGTCCAAAATTCCTCATCTAAAAGTATCCTCAGCAACCATTCGAAATGAAATGGCTGACCTTGAAGATTATGGATATGTTATACAACCCCATATATCAGCGGGCAGGATACCATCGGAGCTAGGACTTCGATTTTATGTAGATTCACTTTTAAGTGATGAAGAACTACCGGCTTCGACTAATTCTCAGATTCGCTCCTTGTATTTTATGCAATATGAAGAAAGCAGCAATCTATTAGAACAAGCTGCACGAGTCTTGAGCCATATTTCGGAAATGACCGTGCTCATAACTGTGCCGGAGTTTTCTGCTAGACGACTTACCAATATGAAACTGGTGAAAATGAGTCCTTCAAAGGTTCTTCTTGTCTTAATCACAGATACAGAAGATGTTAAAACCTTAATTCTTAATTCTGATGATGTTTCTCAAAAAGAGCTTGATGCACTTAATGTTGAATTTTCAAATCTAGTATTACAACACTCTCTTGATGAAATATCTTTAAAGGATTTTACTAAGATTAAGAGCAATCATATTCATTTAAGTAAGTTGATTGATTACATTTTACCTGCCCTTAGAGATGCTTTAAGCAAATTAAATAAAAAGAACATTATTGTATCTGGAAGAGAAAATTTGTTACGCCCTGGATATTTTACCGATATGGACCTGGCCCGAAAGGCGCTTGGAATGTTAAAGGATCCAATAGCTGTATTAAATATTTTCGATAACAGTACAAGAGATCTTACTGTGCGAATAGGGGCTGAACTTGGAAATGAAACTTTTAGCGAGTTTTCCTTTGTTCAGGCTAATTATGGTTACGGTGGAGGTCAAAGCGGCCAGATTGGCCTCTTAGGACCCAAACGAATGGATTATAGCAAGGTTATAAGCATAGTAGAAGTGGGAGCTAAAACCCTGACAGATCTTTTTTCAGGGATACATTTATAGGAGGTTGTGTGTGGACAAAGAAGAAGTTAAAATTGTAGATGAAAAAAAAGAATTAGTAGGGGCAAGTGATAAAACAGAAGAAATATCTGCAGAGGAGACCCCCGAGGAAGAAGGCTTGGAGCTGGAAGATGAGCTAGATAGGTTAAAAGATCGACATCTTAGACTTCAGGCAGAATACGCCAACTATCGACGTAGGACAGAAGAAGAGAAGTCAAAGATTTATAGCTTTGCGAATGAAAAGTTAATTCTAGAGCTTCTGCCTATTATTGATAATTTTGCTAGAGCACTTGATAACATGAAAGAAAATGATGTTTCTAAAAGTTATAAAGATGGGGTTAAAATGATAGAGAAATCTTTAATGCAAGTGCTAGAAAAGCAGGGCTTAGAATGCATTGAAGCCTGCGGTAAAGAGTTTAATCCAGAATTTCACCATGCTGTGTTAACAGAAGAGAGCAAGGAGAAAAATTCCGGAATTATACTAGAAGAGCTTCAAAAAGGATATAAATTAAAAGATAAGACGATACGACCAACTATGGTAAAGGTATCAAAATAGGAGGAAAAAAAATGGCTAAAATTATAGGTATTGATTTAGGGACAACAAACTCTTGTGTAGCTGTGCTTGAAGGGGGCGAAGCAAAAATAATTGCAAATGCTGAAGGCAATAGAACTACACCATCCATTGCAGCTTTTACAAAAAAAGGCGAGAGACTTGTAGGTGAAACAGCAAAGCGACAAGCGATTACAAATCCTGAGCGCACAATTATGAGTGTTAAAAGAGAAATGGGCTCAGACTGGAATACTGAAATTGATGGAAAAAAATACTCAGCTCAGGAAATTTCTGCTCTGATTTTGGCAAAACTAAAAACAGATGCTGAAAGCTATTTGGGAGAAGAAGTTAAGCAAGCCGTTATAACTGTACCTGCTTACTTTGAAGATGCGCAACGTCAAGCAACAAAAGACGCTGGTAGAATTGCTGGCCTTGAAGTTCTTAGAATCATCAATGAGCCTACAGCAGCAGCTCTTGCTTATGGTTTAGATAAAGACCATCTCAATCAAAAGATCCTTGTTTTTGACCTCGGTGGTGGAACCTTTGATGTTTCCATTCTTGAAATTGGAGATGGAGTTTTTGAAGTGCTTGCTACAAATGGTGACAATCACCTTGGTGGCGATGACTTTGATAAAGAGATTATCAATTGGCTAGTAGCCCAGTTTAAAAAAGAACACGATGTTGATTTAACTGGTGATCTTACAGCTATGCAACGACTAAAAGAAGCATCTGAAAAAGCAAAAATGGAGTTATCAACGGTACAAACAACAAATATTAATATTCCATTTCTATATATGAGTGAAGCTGGACCCTTGCACCTAGATATTAACCTTACTAGGGCAAAGTTTGACCAGCTAACAGAAAAACTAATCAAGCGTGTTGAAGGCCCAATGAAAAAAGCAATGGCTGATTCTGGTTTAAAAGAAAGCCAAATCGATGATGTTATCCTTGTTGGTGGTTCAACTCGTATTCCCGCAGTTGTTAGTGCGGTAAAACGCATCGTAAATAAAGAACCTCACAAGGGTGTCAATCCTGATGAGAGTATAGCTGCTGGTGCTGCTATCCAAGCTGGTGTTCTTGCAGGTGATGTAGGTGATATTTTACTCCTTGATGTTACTCCTCTTTCCCTTGGTATTGAGACACTCGGAAATGTATTTACCAAACTGATTGAAAGAAACACTACAATACCAACAAAAAAGAGTCAAATATTTAGTACAGCAACAGACAATCAACCTGCAGTAGATATTCATGTACTTCAAGGGGAAAGACCAATGTCTACAGACAACGTGACCCTAGGACGTTTCCAACTCGATGGGATTCCACCAGCACGCCGTGGCATTCCACAAATTGAAGTAACCTTTGATATTGACTCCAATGGCATTGTTCATGTCTCTGCAAAGGACCTGGGTACAGGAAAAGAGCAATCTATTAATATAACTGCCAGCGCTAATATGTCTGAAGAAGAAATTGAAAAGAAAGTTAGGGAAGCAGAAGAATTTGCTCAAGAAGATAAGAAGCGTCAAGAGTTGGCAGAAGCCAAAAATAATGGTGATGCTCTAGCTTATCAAGCTGAAAAAACAATTGATGAACTAGGTGATCAAATTGAAGAGGAAGAAAAGACAAAAATCGAAGGATTGATTTCTTCATTGAAAACTGCTCTTGAAAATGATACACTAGATGAG
>DASRNA010000039.1:0-4560 GCA_035647655.1 Clostridia bacterium
AAAAATACCTATATACTATGAATTATACACTTAAATAAGGTTTTTTGTGGTTAATTCTTAGGGTAAGGGTATATAAGCTAGAGTGAGCTTACTGTAAAAGAAAAACAGGAGGAAGAATGAAATTTTTATTTAATAGTAAAAAGGATGTTGAACTAGATCTTAGTTTTAATGAAGAAGGCTTAAAGCATGGCGAGCTTTTTGTTTCTTTAGATAAAGATCGCAAGGGTTTTGTCTCTATGAACTTAAAGAAGCGTGATGATGAATCTCTTCGTCGGGCTTTTTTTACCCTGGCTAGCAAGCTAAATGAACTCAAGGTTGAAGCCCTTAGCATGGATTTAGGGGACTTGTCTCCTAAGGCAGTATACGAAGGTTTTTTGCAAAGTACGTATTTTTTTGACCATTATCTTAGTGAGAAGAAGACTCGTTATTTCAAAGAAGTGAGCTTCTTTCTTGATGAGAGCCTGATGGATGAAGTTAAAAATGACTTTATGGAGCTGGAGCAGCTCTTAGATGGTGTGTTTTTGGCAAGAGATCTGACCAATCTTTCTGCCATAGATCTCTATCCTTCGACCCTAGCGCAAAAAGCGCAAGAAGAACTCACTCCCTTGGGTGTTGATGTTCAAATTATGGGGCAAGATGAAATTGAAAAATTAGGTATGGAAGCCTTTCTGGCCGTAAGCTATGGTTCTGATAAAGAGCCCAAATTTATTGTTATGACCTATAAAAATAGTGATGAGCAGCCCATTGCCTTAGTTGGCAAGGGTCTGACCTATGACTCTGGTGGTTATAGTATTAAGCCAGCTGATGGCATGCTTACCATGCATGGTGATATGGCAGGAGCCGCGGCTGTAATTGGGGCTATGAAGGCGATAGCATCCAACAAACTTTCTAGCCACGTAGTTGCCATAGTAGCTGCAACAGAAAACCTTATTGATGGAAGTGCTTTTAAAACAGGCGATATTATAGGCTCTATGTCAGGTAAGAGTATTGAAGTGGTAAATACCGATGCAGAGGGGCGCCTTACCCTTGCTGACGCCTTATACTATGCAACCACAGTGGTAAAACCACGCTACGTTATTGATACAGCGACCCTTACAGGCGCCATGGCTGTTGCCCTGGGAAATCTTAGTGCGGGAGCTGTCTATAATGACAAGGCCCTAGTAGACAAGGTGTCTGCTGCAGGAGAAAAAGTGGGAGAGCCAGTTTGGGCCCTACCAAATTTTGAAGAATATAAAGAAAAGAATAAATCCCATTTTGCTGATATAAAAAATAGTGGCGGACGTATGGGAGGGGGCATTAGTGCTGGTATGTTCCTTGGCGAGTTTGTAGTAGATACTCCCTGGGTTCATATAGATATTGCAGGGGTTAGCTATGAAGATAGCCAAAGGGCCTATTACCCTAAGGGGGGAACAGGCTACCTTGTTAAGACCCTATATCAACTGGTAAAGGATGAATAAACTCTCTTAAAGGCCTTCCTCCGGGGAGGCCTTTTTACCCTATCTTTAGGAGCTAGCTATGTGTGTTTTACTATATAAGCCCTTTGTACTAGGCTATCTTGCGGTGGCTATTATTTTGCAAGTTCTAATCTATTTTAAAAGAATCATTCTTATTCCGCGGGGACTTGATGGCGGAGTTATGGTGATGTTTTTAGCGGCCTTTTTTATGAGTCAAAGACTAGTTCTTAGAGGATCTTTAGGGCTGAGGCTGATAATTCTTTTGGGCCTGGGAATTTTCTTTTATGGTGGAAGTAAGCTTATTTTTCCGGGCCAGTATAAAAGTCTTTTAAAGCTTAAAGAGCCGGAGGAGTTTTTGGACCTTCTTGAAGAGGGGGAGGAATTTGAAGAAAAAAAAGAGGTTTTCAAGCTAAAAAAAGGAACTTCTTCAAAAAAACGGATCAATGAACATTTAAGGAAGACTTCTAAGCCGATATTTGAACTCCTTATGGCCCTTTTTTTAGGTGGAGTTTTCGTGTATTTTCTAATCAATTAAGCCCCTTGTAGTAAATTGACAATAAGGGGAATTTCATATACACTTTAACTACTTGAAAGATACGTTTTAGAAGGAGGAAAAATACCTTATGGATGAGGTTGATTGGTGGCTTTTTGCTTTACTTCTTTTTTTTATAGCCCTTGGTGGTTTCTTTGCAGGAGCTGAGATTTCCTTAGCTTCTGTTAATCAATCCCGAATTAAAATTCGCTCCGACAAGGGGGAGAAGAGAGCTTCGAAAACCCTCTACTTACTCCGACATTTTGATCAAACTCTTAGTACAATTTTAATAGGGAATAATATTTCTCATGTATTTTCGGCTTCCCTTGCCGCGCTCTTAGTGACTAAAATTTGGGGAACCGGAGCCCTGGTCTATTCTACCATTAGCATTACAATTATAGTGTTTTTAATCAGTGAGATGTTACCAAAGACGCTGGCCAAGGCTTATAGCGAAACGGCCTCCCTTTGGGTATCCCCTCTACTGTATTATCTGACTATTATTTTTCGCCCTATTTCCGCTCTTCTTACAGGCCTTGGAAATATTATTTCAAAACTCTTTGATGATGAAAGTCGGGCCACTGTTACAGAAGAGGAATTTTACAATATCATTGAAACAATTAAAAATGAAAATGCCTTGGAAGACCAAAAGGGTCAGTGGATACATACTGCCCTTAATTTTGGAGATAAAAGCGTCGAAAATGTCCTTACTGTACGCACAGATATTGTTGCTGTTGATATTATGGACGACCCGGCAGAGGTTTATGAAACCATAAAAGAAACCAAACATTCTAGAATACCAATATACAAAGATAATATTGACAATATAATTGGAATCCTTTTAACTAGACGCTATTTACGGGCCAGTTATCAGCTGGGCAAAGCCGCTGATATTATGGAATATATTGACCCCCCGCTTTTTGTTTTTAGCAGTACAGATATTGATGAATTATTGCCAGAGATGAGCAGAAAAAAAGTAAACCTAGCCATAGTGACAAATACTTTTGGTGGGGTTGTAGGCCTGGTGACGGTGGAAGATATTTTGGAAGAACTCGTCGGTGAAATTTGGGATGAGGATGATATTGCCATTGAATACTTTTACAAATTAAGAAAAAGCTGTTATGAGGTCGATGCTTCAGTAAGTGTAGGGGAGGTTTTTGAGAAGCTTAATCTGGACGACTATGAACTGGATGATTTAGCTCATGAAAGCATGGGAAGTTGGGTTTATGAAAGTTTTGGTCGAATTCCCTCTATCGGTGATAAAATAGAAAGCCAGGGGCTCTGCATTGAGGTTTCTCAAATGGATAAGAGAAGGATTATGAAGCTTATTGTTTCCTTGCCTTCAGAAAAAAAGGAGGAGGCCTTATGCAAGTAATCCTAAGTATTATTGGCCTACTTTTAATGTCAGCTTTTTTTTCCTCCTCTGAAATTGCCTATTCCTCTATTAATAGAGTGCGACTTGAATCTATGCAGGATGGAAAAAACAAAAGAGCGACCATGGCTTATTATATATACAATCACTATGAAAAAGCCCTGGCTACGATTCTTATTGGCAACAATTTAGTCAATATAGCCGCCTCTACTCTTGCAACCTATCTTGCTATTACTTTGGTAGGAGAAAGGGCTGTAACGGGAGCTGCTATTATTATGACTCTTTTGATCCTAATTTTTGGAGAAATTACGCCGAAAATTATTGCATCAAAACATTCTTTAACAACGGCGCTTTTTGCCTCCTATCCCCTACGCTTTTTTATGAGAATTTTTTATCCTATTATTTGGGTTACTGGGCCAATTTTTAGCATTTTAAAAAGGCGCTTTAAAGGAGAAGAGCTTGATCCCGAAGAACAGTCCGAGGCAGTAGAAGAAGAGCTTGTGACCCTTCTTGATACGGTGGAGTATGAGGGGGTAATCAATGAAAACAGAAGAAATATTATTAGCTCTGCCTTAGACTTTACCGAGCGCTCGGTAAGTGAAATTTTAATTCCTAGAGTGGACTTGTATGCCATTGACCTTGATGATGAGCGCCAGGATATTTTAGAGCAAATTCAAGGCTCACCTTATACAAGGGTACCCATGTATGATAAGACCATAGACAATATAGTGGGGATTCTTCATATGAACCAGTTTTATAGAAATATTATTAAGGACCCTGATCTTGATTTGCGAAAAAATCTTAGGCCAGCTATTTATCTCTATAAGACAACAAAGCTTCCTGTTGCCCTAGAAAAACTCCGTCAGTCTCAGATGCACCTTGGCATTGTAACGGATGATTATGGTGGTAATATCGGCATTGTTACCATTGAAGATATTATGGAAACCCTGGTAGGGGAAATTTGGGATGAGACAGATGAAATCCATGATGATGTTATTCGACTCTCTGATAAAAGTTATGAACTTGATGGAGATTTAAGCATAAGCGACTTTATTGATTTTATGGGCTGGGATGAAGATAAATTTGATTTTGAGTCAGATACCGTAGGTGGTTGGTGTATGGAGATGGCCCAAGGTTATCCCAGGGCAGGAGACAATTTCGAGTATGATAATGTTCAAATTACCGTTTTAGAAATGGACCATTTG
>DASRNA010000040.1:0-2765 GCA_035647655.1 Clostridia bacterium
CCATCATTCTAGCAAGAGAAGCTCTAGCCAGGGCCACACTTTTTTCTATATGTTCCTTGTCTTTAAGGGAGGCCAGTCCTGCCACCTGGGCCAGGCGGTTGACACTAAAAACCCCCGCGGACTTAGAAACTTCTTTAATAATCTCTGGAGTGGACACAATATACCCAAGGCGAATGCCCGCAATTCCGCAGACTTTAGCAAAGGTGCGCAGGACCAGGGTGTTTTTTCTCTTCTTTAGGATCTCCAGGCCATCGGGATAATGGGGATCTATTTTGGCAAACTCAAAATAAGCTTCATCGATAAAAAGCAGGACCTGCTCTGGCAGCCTGGCTGCAAAGTCTTCTAGTTCTTCTTTTTTTATCATAACTCCCGTGGGATTGTTGGGATTGGTTAAAAAAACAATTTTTGTTTTCTCATTTA
This sequence comes from Clostridia bacterium, assembly GCA_035647655.1. GTDB lineage: Bacteria > Bacillota > Clostridia > Peptostreptococcales > Acidaminobacteraceae > DTU036. The sequence continues at coordinate 421 of DASRNA010000040.1, forward strand.
CCACCCCCAGCATGCCCTCCAGGTCATGACTATAATCAGGTAGCAGGGGAACTTTTTTCACAATACCGCCCATATGGGCAGTGGAAATCTCATGCAGGGCAAAGCCCGGTTCGGGCACCACTACCTCATCGCCTTTTTCTATGACACTGGCTGCCACTAGCTGGATGGTAGCTTCCCCGCCATTGCCAAAAAGAATCTGCTCTGTACTCACTCCTAGCTCTTCTGCCAGGGCTCTTTTAAGCAGCCTGGCTTCGGGGTCAGGATAAAGATGCATATTTTCTGCTTCATTTTTTACCGCCTCTATGGCCAGGGGAGAAGGCCCTAGGGGGTTTTCATTGCTGGCAAGCTTGATAATCCTGCTCAGGCCATAGTCTTCCATTACTTCTTCTAGGGGCTTGCCAGGCACATAGCTGGAAAGCTCCTTTAGTTCACTTCTAAATAATTTCATTTTGCCTCCTAGTTAAACAAAGCTCATAAGGGCCTTTGTATAGTCTTCCTTGGGATTTTGTATCACTTCTTCTGTAGGACCTTGTTCCACTACTTTTCCCTTATATAATACCATAAGCTCATCGCACATATAATTGATTAGGGCCATATTGTGGGTGATAAAAAGATAACTAATTCCCAGTTCTTCTTGTAGGCGCCTTAGTAAATTTAGGGCCTGGGCCTGGATACTCACATCAAGGGCCGATGTGGGCTCATCGCAAATAATAATCTCAGGTCTAAGCATAATGCTTCTAGCAATGGCCACCCTCTGGGCCTGGCCCCCAGAAATCTCCCTGGGGCTTTTACTTAAAATTTCTTTTTCAAGACCAACAATACTAAGAGTAGTATCAATGCGGTCTTCTTTTTCCTTCTGGGTCAAGTTAAGCAGGATATCCATGGGTTCATGGAGCACCTTTTTAATACTATAGCCAGGATTCATGGATTCCTGGGGACTCTGAAAGATAAACTGGACATTGCGGCGGTAGTCCCGGTACTCTTCCTTTGTCATCTTTTCTATGTTTTTTCCCTTATAGAGAACCTCTCCCAGGGTTGGTTTTCTCAGATCTCCCACAATCCCCCCTAGGGTGGACTTTCCACTACCAGACTCTCCTACAATACCCAGGGTCTTTCCCCTTTCTAGTTGAAAATTGATATTTTCTAGGGCAACAAACTTCTTCTTGCCTGGAAAAAGCCTGCGACTTAGATAGGGATAGTGCTTATGAATGTTTTTTACTTCTAAGAGCATATTTCCCCCTCAATAAAGTCCTTTAGTTCCTTAAGGGGCTGGTCCTTGGGATAGCTTAGGGTAGGAACCACCGCAATAAGGGCCTTGGTATAGTCTTTCTTGGGCGCAGTAAAGATCTGCTCGGTAGCTCCCATCTCCACTACCTTGCCCTTTTTTAGGATAAGAATCTCATCACAATAATTGCGTACCAGATTCAGATCATGACTGACCAGGATAAAGGTGTTTTTCCTCTCCTGGTGGACCGTGGAAAAAAGGTCCATAACCTGCTTGGCTACCATTACATCTAGGGCCGCTGTTGGTTCATCGGTTACAAGCAGGCGGGGATCATTCATTAGGGCCATGGCAATATTTACCCTTTGGCGCATGCCCCCGCTAAGTTCACCCGGAAAGGCCTCAAGAACCCTTTTTGGCTCTTCAAAGCCCACCTGGCCTAAAAGACTCTGGGCCCTTTCCAGGGCCTCTTTTTTACTCTTATTAAAGTGATAGATATAGCCATCAGCAATTTGATTTTTTACCTTGTAATAGGGATGCAGATAGGCAAAGGTATTTTGTGGCACATAGCCCACCTTGGTTCCTAGGAACCTATGGCGGTCCTTTCTTCTCTGGGTTAGAAGGTCTTCTCCTAGAACCTCTAAGACATCGGCCTCTCTTCTTAGGCCTGGCTGGATTAGATTCATAAGAGAAAGAACCGTCAGGGTCTTGCCCCCGCCAGACTCTCCTACAATACCCAGACTCTTTCCCTCCTCAAGCTCAAAGCTAATATGATCAAGCAGGACTTGTTCATTAGTCTCGTCATAAATACAAAGGTTTTTTACCCTAATCCCCTTCACTTTGGCCTCCAATCCACAGATCATTAACATAATCCCCTAGCAGGGAAAAGCCAAGAACTGCCATCATAAGCACAAGCCCTGCTGGAATGCCCAGATAGGGGTGGACCAGGTAGTGCTGGCGGGCCTCGCTAAGCATAAGTCCTAGACTGGCCGCAGGAGGCTGGATTCCCAGCCCTAGAAAGCTTAGGCTTCCTTCGGTCAGGATGGCCCGGGACATGCTAGAAGTAAACTGGGTAAGGAGCTTGGGCATCATTTGAGGCAGCATATGCTGGAGGACAATGTTA
>DASRNA010000041.1:0-2864 GCA_035647655.1 Clostridia bacterium
TCTTTCCGCTGTGGGCGAGGGTAATCCTCAACTTCTTTGGGACATTAATGTAAATGGTCTTTATAATGCCTTAGAAGTTTCTAGGGAACTTGATTTGGCTCTTTTTGTTCCAAGTTCTATTGGTGCCTTTGGACCAAGTACACCCAAAACAAGCACACCCCAAACAACGATTCAGCGTCCTACAACAGCCTATGGTGTTAGTAAGGTAGCTGGCGAACTCCTCTGTGATTATTATCATAAGCGTTATGGTCTTGATACTCGTGGAGTGCGTTTTCCAGGGCTTATTTCCTATAAGGCCCTACCAGGGGGCGGAACAACTGACTATGCGGTACATATTTACTATGATGCTCTTGAAAAAGGAAACTATACTTCATTTATTGGAAAAGGCACCTATATGGATATGATGTATATGCCTGACGCTGTTGAGTGTATTATCGATCTTATGGAAGCAGATCCCCATAAGTTGATTGATCGAAATGCTTTTAATGTATCAGGAATGAGCTTCGAACCAGAAGAAATGAAAAAAAGTATTCAAAAACATCTGCCTAACTTTGTCCTTGATTATGATGTTGATCCTGTGCGCCAAGCAATTGCAGACTCATGGCCAGATTCTTTAGATGTAACTGCTGCAAAAGAGCAGTGGGGCTTTGACCCAAAATATGATTTAGATGCCATGACAAAAGATATGTTAGAAAAACTTGCTAAGTAAGGAGAAGTCTTTGTCTGCTAGCCTTGGCATTAAAAGGATAGAAATCCTTGTAAGGAGAAAAAATGAAAGGACCATTAATAGAATGTATTCCAAACTTTAGCGAAGGGCAAAAACCCCAAGTAATTGAGGCTATATTAGATACTCTTCGAGCAAAGGATGGCATTCGTCTTTTAGATTATAGTTCGGATAAAGACCACAATCGTACTGTAGTAACCCTTGTGGGGACACCAGAGGGGCTTTTAACTCATATACCTTTATTTGTTAAAAAAGCCAAGGAACTGATTGATTTACGCCAGCACAAGGGCCAACATCCTCGAATGGGAGCGGTAGATGTGCTTCCTTTTGTACCGGTACGTGGTATTACCATGGAAGAGACTGTTGATTTAAGTAAAAAAATGGCACAAAAGCTCCATGAACAATTAGATGTGCCTATATTTTTATATGAATCATCGGCTTCTGCTAAGCATCGTGAAAACCTGGCCAGCCTAAGAAAAGGTCAATTTGAAGGTATGGCTGAAAAAATCAAAAAGGAAGAATTCAAACCCGATTATGGTAGGGAGCTTCACGAAAGTTTTGGAATTATGGCTGTGGGAGCAAGAGCGTTTTTGGTTGCTTTTAATGTGAATCTAGCAACCGATAAGCTAGAAATAGCCAATCAAATTGCTAAAAACGTTCGCCATATAAGTGGAGGATTACGCTTTGTTAAGGGCATGGGTGTTGCTTTAGAAGATAGAGGACAGGTTCAAGTTTCAATGAATCTTACAGACTTTAGCAAAACACCTATCCATAGAGTTTTCGAACTAATAAAAATCGAAGCTAGTCGATATGGTGTCAGTGTTGTTGGCAGCGAGATTGTAGGCCTGGTCCCTATGGCGGCCATGATTGATACAGCGGCCTGGTATTTAAAAACAGAAAACTTTAGTGAAGAGCAAGTTCTTGAAGCAAAGCTTATGGAATAAAGAAATTCCCATAGGTTTTTCTAGATAGAAAAAACGAATAAGGGTTAGGCTAAGGCCAAACCCTTTTTTACATAGACTATAAGAGGATAGATTAAAGCTAGTAAAGGCCCTTTATGTGATGAGGGCAGTTTATTGGGTAGTAAATAAAAGTAAGCTTGTTTTAATATTAGGGGGAAATTTATGTTGCTGGATAAAACAGTAAAAGAATTTATTGATGAGGTGGCTTCTGATAAGCCAGTACCTGGTGGGGGAAGCGTTAGTGCCTTAGTTGGAGGTCTCTCTGCTGCCCTTCTTGAGATGGTGACAAGTCTAACCATTGGTCGAAAAAAGTATCTTCATGTGGAAGAAGAAATGCTAAAGCTTCGGGCAGAATTTGTAGGGCTGCGCAAGAGCCTTCTTCACTTAATGCAGGAGGACGTCGTCAGTTATAGTAGGGTGATAAATGCCTATAAACTTCCTAAGGATACTATAGAAGAAAAGGCCAAACGAACAGAGGCAATACAAGAAGGACTTTATGGGGCAGCCCTTGTCCCCCTTGAAGTGGCAAAAGTTTGCCTAGAAAGCCTTCAAAATGTAGAGGAAGTTCTTACAAAGGGTAATAAGAATGCCTATAGTGATGCAAAGGTTGCCGGTGTAATGCTTCGAAGCGCCCTTTATGGTGCTTGTTATAATGTTCAAATCAATCTAGAGGGCTTAAAAGACAAAGAAAGGATTGAGTTTTTATCAAAAAGCATTGATTACTTACGCAATGAGGCAGATCTTCTCGAAAGAAGAATTATTGATTTGGAGGTAAGTTAATGAGAATTGTTTCCGATAGTAGTCTTGATATTCGTCCCCCGGTTGAGGGGGTGGATCTAGCTGTGATTCCCTTTATTATACGCTTTGATAATAATGAGTGGGAGGATATGGATTGGTCTCAGCTGCCAGAATATGAAAAAGATATGGTAAAAAGTAAAAGCTTTAAAACTGCTTGTCCTTCTCCTAATCAGTGGCTTGAGGCCTTTAAGAATGCGGATGGGCCAATCTTTGGAATAACTATTTCCTCACGCTTAAGTGGCAGTTATAATGCTGCTTTATTAGGAAAAGAGCTTTATTCTCAAATGGGTGGGAAAGCAAAAATCCATATTTTTGATAGTAAGAGTGCTGGGGGAGGACCCACACTCATCTATTATAAAATTCAAGAACTGTATAAAGAG
>DASRNA010000042.1:0-3023 GCA_035647655.1 Clostridia bacterium
GTGCTTCTTATGAGTGGGGGGATTGATTCTCCTGTGGCTGCCTATCAAATGGCTAGAAGAGGGGTGCGGGTTTTGCCCCTGCATTTTCATGCACAACCCTTTACAAGTCTTGAATCCTTAGAAAAGGTACGTAGTCTAGTAAAAAGACTTAGTTACTATATGGGCCCCATGAGCTTTTATCATATGAATCTGCTTGAGACCCAACAGATTCTTAAAGAAAGCTGCAATGATAAGTATTTTACCATTCTTCAGAGAAGACTTATGACAAAGCTTGCAGCTAAACTAGCAAGTAGGGAAAAAGCCCTTGGCTTAATAACGGGGGAAAATCTAGGCCAGGTTGCATCACAAACAATTGAGGGAATCAATTGTACCAATGATGCCAGCAATATCCCCGTATTTAGGCCTCTTATTAGTTTTGATAAAGAGGATATAGTAAAGATAGCTAGGGATATTGAAACCTATGAAACATCTATTTTACCCTTTGAAGATGCTTGCACAGTTTTTTTGCCCTCTAGAGTAGAAACCCGTCCCAGGTTAAGGGCAATTCACAAAGAAGAACAGAAAGTTGATGGAAACGAATTAATAAATATTGCATGGAAAAGTTTGGTTAAAGAAACGATAAAATAAAACTGGCCAAAGGGCCAGTTTTTAGTTTGCAGTTAAATTGGATTTAAGGAAGAAGAGGCCACTGGGGAAGCCACTCAGATAGTCATCCGCCATTTTCGTTTCCTTCTGTTTCAGCTTCTTCTTTTTCGGCTTCTTCTCTTTCAGCTTCTTCTCTTTCAGCTTCTTCCTCTGCCTTTTTTTCCTTGGCTTCTTTTTCGCAAATTTCACACTGATCATCTGGATCAAAAACCTGGGCCTTATCAGCCTCTGTAACAGCATATTCTTTTTTTAGAAAAATTTCTTCTTCTGTTTCTTCACAATATTCTGTAGGTGCTTTTCCAGATACTTTACATACTATATGAGCTTCATAAGAATCATCAACCTCCGTTGGTGCGGTACCAAGGATGAATAATTCAGTTATGGTGTTTTTAGAATAGGGCCCCGGAAGTTTACCAGATCTTGCATCTACTGTCAGCCATCCAACCCCATCAGGCTTTGGTGCGAAATAAGCACTAGGCAAATTGGCATGATAGTCCTTCATCATTTTCCCCCAATATTGGGCTACATACCAGGAACCTTCTGTTAAGGAAACATTCCTATCTGTGCCTACCCAGATACTACAGGAAAGATAGGGAGTAACACCAACAAACCATGCGTCAGTATTTGCTTTTCTAGCCCCTGTAGTTCCTGTTTTTCCAATAACGGGAATACCCCCACCAATAATGGCTTCAAAGGAGGTTTTTGTTACAACATCATTGAGCAGGTCAGTCATAATGTAATTAGCCTCTGGGCTAAAAACTCGGTTGCCTTGATGGTTTCTATTATCTAAGATGATATTTCCCTCATCATCCTCCACATGGGTATAGGAAATCCAGGGCATATGCACGCCCTCATTTCCAAAGGTTCCATAGGCCGAGGCCATCTCAACTGGAGAAATACCCAGGGTCAGGCCACCTAGAGCTAGGGCACTAGGACCCAGGTCATTATAGGCGCCTTCTCTTACAATAGTAGTGATTCCATTTGCTTCTAGGTAATCGGCGATTAGCTCGTAACCTATCATACTGGCAAAAGTAACAGCAGGAACATTTTGAGAAATGGTAAGTGCCCTACGGACTGTCATAGGACCCTCATAAGTTCCACTAAAGTTTACTGGCCAAGGTTCATTCGAAGCAGTATTAAACTGATAACTAGGTTTATCTAGGGCCGTTTCAGCTGCTGTTAGAATGCCAGAATCAATTCCTGGACCATAAACAGCAAGAGGCTTAATGGCAGAACCAGTTTGGGCTGGCGTGAGGGCTCGGTTTAGTAACTGATGTCCTAAAACACCTCGTCCGCCAAAGATGGCCTTTAGGTGTCCTGTACTTTCATCAATAATAGCCGAAGCACTTTGAGGTTGGACAACCGGCATAGTACTTTTTAGTACATATTCATTTGAAACAGCAAGCTCTCCAAAGTCGTTTATAAAAATCACATCATCATCAAAGGCCGATCGGCTGATAACAAGTTCATCATTGGAAATGGCTAGATAATCATTGGGAATGGTAAGGGAACCATTTTCAAAAAGAAGAAAATAGGGTAGTGTGTACTTACCATCATACTTGTATTCTCGGGTTTGGGGATTGTTTCCAAAGTGGTACATATCTCCTAGTCCTAGATAAATATATCCTCCCTCTGTTTCTTGGAACATCAGAAGGCCATTATCAGGAACCCGAATATCTCCCTCATCTGTTTGATAGAAATAATCTATAGGAAGAAGGAAGTTGCTACTCTGATCAAAACTGGACTTATAATCATAAAGGTATCCATCGCTCAATACTATACGGCCATAACTAAAGGTTGGACTCAGATAACTAATCCAGGGGTGAATGGGAGCAAAGCCTTCGCTAGCGACAGCTCTTTTAATATCAGCAACATAGCGGTGTTCATCCCCTTGTGATAGCTGCAGCCTATTTATGCTTGTAGGGAAATAACCCCTATCAATAAGAAGTTGCCAAGTGTCTTCTCCCATAATCCCATCATCATAGAGATCGTGATAGGCTTGGAACTGCGAAAGGGAAGAAGTAAGGGCTGCATTAAAGAATTCTTCTGAACCCTCTTCCATATACTGACGCTGTAAAAACTGTTGTTCCTCTTCGATAAGGGTTGAATGGATGGTAAAACCAGATGTTAGAAGAAGATTGTTGGCTTGTTCAACGCTTATGCCTTTTTGTTCCACAAGATCTTCTATAACCTGATTTTGGCAAGTTTCTACAAAAAAGTTATCAATATTATCATTGTAAAATTTACCAGGATTTAATTTTGTTTTAAGGTCAATTGCTAGACCATCTTCGAGCTCCTCCAGAGAGATAAATCCTTGTTCATACATTAGTTGCAGAACAAAGCTGTATCTTTCTTCTACTTTTGGATTGTAAATATAA
>DASRNA010000043.1:0-6608 GCA_035647655.1 Clostridia bacterium
GATCATATAGATAGGGGCCCTGGGCTTTAATAGATAGGCCACTGCCCTTAAAAGGCCATCTAGGGTCATGGCTTCTTCACTTCTAGAGATGGTTCTGGCCATATCCTTGCATGCTAGTCCGTGGTTTTTTTCAAAATAGGGTGGATTGCAAATAAGTCCATCAAAGCTCTCCCTGGAAAAAAGGTTTTCTATCTCCATGAGGTCTCCCTGGACAAGGGTAATTTTATTTGAAAGCCCATTGTCTTGCACGGATTTTTTGGCCAGCTCAAGGGCTTCTTTTTGAAGTTCAAGACCAACAATTTCACTAAGGGAATCTAGCCCTGAAAGAAGAAGGGGGAGAATGCCCGTTCCACTGCCAAGATCAAGCACCCTGCCCTCTAGTTCTAGGGCAAAATGCGCAAGAAGGACCGCATCAATTCCATAGCGAAAGTGTTCCTTATTTTGATAGATAAATAGCTTGTCTGTTAGTTTGTCTTTTTGCATCTTGATAAAAAAGTAGAGCTATACTCTACTTTTTTTTCCTGCCTTTCTTTCTTCTAGGGCGTTTTTTCTTTTTCACTTCCTTTGGTTTTTCTTTGGGGACCTTCTTTACTTCTTCTCTTTTTTTACTCTTGTCTTTTTCACTAAAAAGATCATCATAGGAAACCCAGATAAGATCAAAAACGTCTTCTTTGGTTTCATGAATTTTAAGCTGGATCATACCAGTTAGATAATTGACTTCATGGACCCTGGCATCTTCTTTTTGGTAGTTGAGTCTGGTTCCCTTACTAGGAAGAATCTTTCGCATATTTCTATAATGCTCTTCTTCATAATTTAAGCAGCACATAAGTCTTCCGCAAACCCCCGATATTTTCGTTGGGTTTAGGGAAAGATTCTGGTCCTTGGCCATTTTTATGGAGACGGGCTGAAATTCCCCCATCCAGCTACTGCAGCATAGCTCTCTACCACAGGAACCCAGGCCCCCGACAAATTTCGCCTCATCTCTAACTCCAATTTGCCGAAGTTCTATTCGGGTGCGAAAAACTGAGGCCAAGTCTTTAACCAGTTCTCTAAAGTCCACCCGGGAATCTGCAATAAAGTAAAAAATAATCTTGCTTACATCAAAGGTATACTCCACATTTAAAAGCCGCATTTCTAGGCCGTGCTTTTCTATCTTTTCAGCACATATTCTAAAGGCTCGTTTTTCCTTTTCTTTATTTTCAATATGGGTAAGATGATCATCCGGACCGGCCTTTCTTACCACAGATTTTAATTCATATTTTATTTCATCTTCTGGAACATCCTTGGGTCCCAAAACAACTTGACCATATTCAAGACCACGAATGGTTTCTACAATTACATAGTCTTCTTGTTTAAGGTCCATATCCTTTGGATCAAAATGATAGATTTTTCCGCCTTTTTTAAAGCGAACTCCTATAATCTTCATTGATTCATTCCTTCCTGTAGCTGCAGCAAACAACTCCAAAGTAGAATCTCTGGATTACAGTTTGCAGCTAGTCTTCTTTGCCCCTTTTCTAATTCTTCTCGAAAGAGGGGGATTTTATTTCTTCCCAAACTCTGGGAATGACGTATAAGAACATCAAGACGATCTTGGTAATATAAGTTTTGTGTATTGCGGTTTTGGCCAACTAGGGCCAAATCCCTCAACCAAAGCATACAATGCTCTATAAGAAGGGAGGCCATCTGCCTTTCTTTTCCATACTCTCTGGCATAATCTAAGAGTTTTAGGCGGTTTCCTTCTTCTAGGGCGTCAAAAATTTTTTCAGGAAAGAAAAAGAGTTTTCTTAGCTCTTCATCTTCGAGTATGGCAAAGGCCCGCTGAAAGCTACCCCCACTAAATCTGGCAGCAAGACGACGTTCCTTTTCTTCATATCCTTCTAGAGCCCTATAAATTTCCTCTTCGCTATGGGGTTTAAGTGGATACTCGACAACCCGGCTTCGAATGGTATCAAGAAGTCTGCCCGGGGCCGAGCTTACAAATAAAAAGGTTAAAAAATCAGGAGGCTCCTCCAGGGTTTTTAATAATTTATTTTGGGCCTGAGCATTCATTTTATGGGCATCATTAATAATAAGGACTTTTCTTTTCCCATAAAGAGGCTTCTCCACAACAAATTGTAAGACCCTTTTTATTTCTTCTACTCCTATATTGGTTTTTTCCTCAATAAAAAGAAAGTCTGGATAATGGTCTAGTTGCTCTTGGCTTGGGATATCTAAAAGAAAAGCTGCCAACTTTCTGGCTAGCTTTTTCTTACCAATTCCTTCAATTCCTGTAAAAATCAAAGCATGGGAAAGCTGCCTTTTTTTTGCAAGAGAGCTTAGCTGCTTAAAGCTTTGATCAAATCCAATTAGTTCCATTAGAATTTCTGAAATTCTTCGACATCAACTTGGAAGTATATGGCTCCCCCCACCCTTACTTCAATGGGTTCGCTGGCGGTAATAATACCCTGGGCAATAACAGGTATACTGGGCATCATTTCTACTCGGGAGCGACATTTTTCTCTAATCACATCTTTTATCAGTTCTACCTGATCATCCTTGGCACCAATAAGAATGGTTGTATTGCCCCGGCGTAAAAAGCCTCCGGAGCTTGCCAGCCTGGTTACTCCAATTTTTTCTTTATTGAGTCTGTTGACCACCCTATTTACATCATCTTCTTGCATAATAATAATGAGTAATTTCATTGAGACCCTCCTATATATTCTATACGATTTAATGGCCAGTACCTAAAAAACACGCTGCCTAGTATATCCTTCTTTTTTACAAAACCTACGGTAGAATCTCTAGAGTCTAGGCTGTTTTCTCTATTGTCTCCTAGGACCAAATAATTATCTGCCGGTAGCACAATATCCAAGTTTCCCTGGGTTGTCCCTTTTATATAGCTTTCTTCGAGGGGGACTTCATCAATGTAAATTTGTCCATCCTCTAATCGAAATCGTTCTCCTGGTAAGGCCACCACTCTTTTTATTAAGGTCATTGAGTCCTCTGGCTTGAGGAAAATCTTTTGAATCCTGCTAAGATATTGCCAGCGACTTTCACTTAGAGCAAGGCCTGAGTTAAATATAACGACATCCCCCCTCTTGGGAGAAGACATACTGTTTACTAGTAGCCGGTCTCCCTCCCTATAATTGGGAAGCATGGAGGTATTGACAACCGATGTTGGTTGAATAAAAAGTAGAATCAAGGCTAGGATGGCAATAGAGCCAGCAAAGGCTTTAAGCCATTCTGCTAGAGCTTGGCCAAGGCCAGCAAGTCCTTTAAAATTGTTTTTCATATACACGAACCTTTCTAGCTTGATTATAACATAGGAGGCCTTATGTGAGTAGACTCTAAGGGCTAGTCTAGCAAAATATTGACAAAGCCTTCTTTTTCCAGTCCAACAATATTTCCTTTGAAGCTTTCCAGATAGGCTACTAGCTCCTTATTCATGATTTCTCCTGGCACTAGAATGGGACTTCCCGGGGGATAGGGAATGATATACTCACTAACTACCTCTCCTAGGGCCTCCTGGTAGGAGCAGACCTTAGAGTCTTTTAAAAAGGCCTCCCTTATTTCCATGGCCTTTTTAGGTCTAAAGACTTGATAGCTGATTTTTTCTTTTTTACGGACCTGGACCTGCTTAAGGGCAGTTAGCAGCCTAGAAAAGTCTTCCCTAGTCGACATAATACTGGGAATTAAAAGCAGGCCCTGGTCCGATTGAAACTCTATTTGTAGGCCCCTCTTGCGGAGCTCTTTTTCCATATGACTATAGTCTATGGGAAGTTTGTGGCGCAGAAGGAGTCTTGTTTTATCATGTTTTCCCTCTTTGTATATCAGCCTAAAATCCGTGGTCTTTTCTAGTTGGACCTTAAAGTCCTGGCAGTGTAAAAGAAGTTTTTGCATCAGCTCTTTTCCCTGGTAGATATAAATATCTATTGCAATATCAAGACTTCTCATAAGCACATAGCTGGGTGAGGTGCTTTGGAACAGTTTCAAGTTTTTTTGCACATAGCTTTTTTTAAAGCGGTCAGTACAGAGGTGGAGGATGGCCGTCTGGGTCATGCTGGGCAGGGTTTTATGAAAAGAGTGGACCACCATATCCCCATAGCGCATGCCAGAGAGCCTATCATCAATCAGTTTTAAGTGGCTGCCATGGGCCTCATCTATAATTATAATGAGATCTTTACTTACTAGCCACTCATATACTTCATCTTCTATAATCTCCCCATAAAAACTCGGAGAAGTAAGAATCACTCCCCTTGTATTTTCACTGACCAGCTCCTTTAGCTGGGCTAGAAGGTCCCCATCAGAAAATAGATATTTTGCTTTAAGTCCGAGTAGATAGACTCCATCATAGATACAGATATGAGAATTACGCATAATAATAATCTCATCTCCCCGGCTAAAGGCCGAGCTCATGGCCCCCAAAAGAGCCCCTGTCGCTCCATTAACCGAGATAAAGCTACCTTTACTTCCAAAGGCTTTTGAGATTTCTTCTATGGTCTGCAAAATAATTCCCTGGGGATTGGTTAAATTGTCTGTGCCGGGAATTTCAGTAAAATCATACTGGTAGATTTGTTTTTCTATCCTGCCCTTATGGCCTGGCATCTCAAAATGAACCAGCTCTTCTTCTATCACTCTATCCAAACCTTCTCTTAATTTCATTTTTTTCCCCTTTCATACTTTCTCCCATTATATCACCATCCCAGGCCCTAGCCTTTTTTTCTTTCTTCTCTTCTTTGCTTTTTACCCGGCCTTTGTTATAATTAATCCACTACAACCATGAGGAGGAATCATGTTATCAAAGAGAGCATCCAATATTTCACCATCGATTACCCTGGGAATTAGCGCCAAAGTAAAAGAACTTAAGAGCAAGGGCCAGCCCATTATCAACTTAAGCATTGGTGAACCAGATTTTTTTACCCCAGATAAGGTAAAAGAAGAAGGAAAACTTGCCATAACAAATAATCTTACCAAGTACGATGCGGCCAGTGGAAATCTTTCCCTAAGAGAGGCCATATCGGAAAAATTAAAAAAAGAAAACTTCCTTAGCTATCAGCCAGAGCAAATCGTTGTATCAAGCGGGGCCAAACACGCCATTACAAATGCTCTGCTTGCTACCATTGATCCGGGTGATGAGGTTCTTATTCCTATTCCCTACTGGGTAAGTTATCCGCAGATGGTTTCTCTAGTAGGTGGTGTGCCCATTCTGGTAGCTACAAAAAAAGAAGCGGGCTTTAAAGTGAGCCTTGATGATATTAGGCCCTATCTTAGTGAAAAAACAAAGATGATTATCTTAACCAATCCCAGTAATCCCACAGGAAATGTCTTCTCCAAAGAGGAGCTGGAAGTCCTTTGTGGGGAGCTGGCTAAAAAAGATATCCTTATCTTAGCCGATGAGATCTACGAGCGGGTGGTCTACGATGAGCCCTTTACTTCCATCCCCAGTCTTTCCCAGGAGATTTATGATAAAACCATCCTTATTAATGGCCTAAGTAAATCAGCCTCTATGACCGGGTGGCGACTGGGCTATAGCGCCTGCAATAAGACCCTGGCCAAGGCCATGGGCAGCATCCAGTCCCATCTTACCAGCCACCCCTCTACCATCAGCCAGGCCGCCTCCATTGTGGCCTTAAGAGATTGCACTGAAGAGGTTGAGCATATGGTTAAGACCTATAAAGAGCGCAGGGACTATATTCAAAACTTCTTTAAGGAGTGGGGGGTGCTAGAAATCATTCCACCAAAGGGTGCCTTTTATGTCTTTATTGATATCAGCCCCTTGGCAGCCAAACTTAAGGAGGAGTCACTTTCTCTTAGGGTCTGTGATGATATGATTGAAGAGCATAAGGTAGCCTTTATTCCTGGCATTGGCTTTGGGGAAGACGATTTTATTCGTCTTAGCTATGCTGCTGCTTTAGAGGAAATAAAAGAAGGCCTAGAACGCTTTAAAAGCTATGTGGAGCAGATCCTTGAAGATTAAATCCATAGAAGAAAAACCCCTAAGCTACCTTAAATCATTTCATATAACTTACGAGGACAAAAAAGGCCAGCCCAGAATCTGGGAAGTGGCCTCCCGGGGCAGCAAGGAGCGCCTGGAAAAAGAAATCCAGGGCGAGATTTTCTCCGATGGAGCAATGATTGTAGCCTGGGATGATAAAAAAGAACATGTCCTTATGGTGCGAGAATTTCGTGTTATTTCGGGCCATGACGTAATTAGCTTTCCCGCTGGATTAAATGATAAGGATGAAGATATCCTAACTACGGCGGTGCGGGAGTTTAAAGAAGAAACCGGACTTGATCTTCTGCCAGAAGGAATCGATCGGCCCCGCTACACCAGTGTAGGCCTTTCTAATGAGAGGGTTTATACTGTTTTTGGTCGTTTTAGCGGCCAAATCTCCACGGCCTACCAGGAAGATAGTGAGCGGATTCTACCCTTTCTGGTCGATAGAAAAAAAGCAATAGAGCTCCTAGAAAAAGAGGATGTGACCATTAGAAGTGCTTTTATTCTTCGGGGGCTCTTTTCTCTTCCCCTATATGAAAAATTGTAAAAAAAAGGTTTCTGTCTGGGCAGAAACCTTTTTTTATTCCTTAAGTTTTACTCTAAGTTCAACAGGATTATGATCACTATTATT
>DASRNA010000044.1:0-4649 GCA_035647655.1 Clostridia bacterium
GTTATAATACATTTTGTAGGGGAAAAATTTCTTTTTGTTTTTTTTCTTATTATAGGTTTTTTAATTCCCTAGCGCCCTATATAAAGTTATACTAGTTAAGAGTAAGTTTTACATAAAAGGAGAATGTACCAAAATGAAAAAATGGTTTGAAAAGTTCCAAGGCAAGCTGCAAAGATGGATGTATGGAAGATATGGCATAGACAAGCTTTCAAAAAGCTTATTTATCCTTTCTTTGGTTTTTTTGTTTCTATCTGGCCGCTCACCTATCTATAATCTATTGTCTCTTATAACCCTAGCCCTTGTAATGATTCGTACCTATTCAAAGGATATAGAAAAAAGAAGACGGGAGCTCAGCCTGTATTTTGATCTTACAAGAGGAATTAGAAAGTTTTGGGCTCTTAGTAAAAAGAAGTTTAGAGACCGTAAAACACATAAATACTACAAATGTCCTAATTGCAAAAAAGATTTTCGTGTACCAAGGGGCAAGGGAAAAATAAAGATATTCTGCCCCAATTGTGGCCACGAAATAATAAAACGAACATAGGCTCTATTATAGAGGAGACCACTTATGGACAAATATAATGAAGATAGACTATTTACTGAGAAAATGAAATCCCTGGCCGATGAGAAGACCATTGACTGGATGCAGAAAAAATCAAGTGATTTTATAAAAAACATGACCTACTATCGCTGCGCCATTATGGAGATTGAAACAAAGTTCAATGTTCTAAATGAAGAGTTTTCTTTAGAACATAATCATAATCCCATTAATACCATTAAGACAAGACTTAAGGGGCCACTTAGTATAAAAAACAAACTAGAAAGACGTGGCTTTCCCCTCAGCATTGATTCTATGACAGAAAACCTAAATGATATTGCTGGTGTGCGAGTTATCTGTTCTTTTAAAAGTGATGTCTACCTACTGGCCCAGGCCCTACTTTCACAAGATGATATTGAGTTAATAAGAGAAAGGGATTATATAAAAAATCCCAAGGCCAATGGCTACCGCAGCCTTCATTTATTGGTTGGAATTCCCATATTCCTAGCTCATGAAAAACATATTATGAAGGTTGAAATCCAGCTTCGCACCATTGCCATGGATTTCTGGGCCAGCCTAGAGCATCAACTGCGATACAAAAAAGAGGGGGATTTTTCCGAAGAGATGATGGGCGAGCTTTATGAGTGCGCACAGTCAAGTGACGCCCTAGACCAGCGTATGGATAACCTTCGGGAAAAGGCTCTAGCTTCCCCAAATAAAAAATCATAATAAAAGATCTTGCCCCATCTTGCCCTACTTATAGAGGGTAAGTGGGCCCTTAAATGAAAAAACACAAATACTACTATTTATCAGGATCCTTCTTTTTTCCTCGAACAGTGATATTTATCTAGAAGAAGATAAAAGGGAACCCAAAACTATAGCCAATCATCTCAACCCTAAAAAAATTTGGAGGTAGCCTATGCTAAAGTTTATGAGAAAAATACCAGGAGGCCTGCTTATTATTCCCATGTTATTATCCGCCTTGGTAAATACTATTGCCCCTGGTTTTTTCGGACAATTTGGAGGCTTAACAGAAGCACTATTTACAACAAAGGGAATAAATTATATTGTGGCCATGGTTTGCTTTTGCTCTGCAAACCTGCTGGATGTAAGAAGTATAGGCAAGGTTCTTAAAAAACAAGGAACCATTCTACTTGTCAAGGTACTTCTTTGTCTTGTTTTTAGCTATATTTTTATGCAGCTTTTTTCTTTGCAAGGAGTTGCAGGAGTTTCTGCCATAGCCTTTGTGGTAGCAATCTGTTCGGTCAACCCCTCCCTCTACCTGGCCCTAGTTAGTGATTATGGGGAGGAACTAGATAAGGCCGCCTTTGGCCTGACCGGGCTTATTTGTGTTCCTGCCTTTCCCATATTTGTCTTTAGCATCACCCAGGGTGGTGGGATAGACTGGACCCCTATACTCTCTACTCTTATCCCCATTACAGCGGGCTTTATGGTTGGAAATTTAGATAAGGAATTAGCCAAGATGTTTAGCTCCCTGCTGGTGCCCTTGACCCCCTTTATGGGGGTTGCCTTTGGAGCAGGAATCAACATAATTGACTCTTTAAAAGCTGGCCCTCAAGGAATCCTTATCACAATACTTTTTTATCTGCTATTATTTCCTATTATGTTCACCGTAGAAACAAAACTCCTAAAGTACGATGGCATAGCAACATTAGGTATGAGCTCCATTGCTGGCATGAGCATTGCCGTACCCAGCATACTTGCCTTTAGCAATACTGACTACCTAGCTATAGCCCCCACTGCCACAGCGCAAATTGCCTTTGGAGTCCTTCTTACCAGTGCCATTACTCCCCTTATTACCCAGTGGTATGCTAAAAAAAATGCCATCCTAAAAAACATCTAAATCAGTAGCTCCCTACTCTTATTATAAGAGTAGATTTCTTAGGAGCCACCCAGAGAGGATAGGCCCTATCCTTCTTCTACCTACAATTTTTGAGGTGATTATCATTCTTTCAACAAAATTATTAGACTATTATGATAAAAATAAAAGAGACTTGCCCTGGAGGACCAATCCCAGTCCCTACCGGATTTGGGTCTCTGAGATTATGCTTCAGCAAACCAGGGTCGGGGCTGTTATCGCCTACTATGAAAACTTTCTTGAAAATCTCCCCCATATAGAAGCCCTTGCCAGGGCTGATGAAGATCTACTTCACAAACTTTGGGAGGGCCTGGGCTATTATTCCCGGGTAAGAAATATGAAAGTAGCCGCCAATCAAATCCTTAAGGACCACGGGGGTAAACTGCCAAGCACCTACGAGGAATTAATTACCCTCCAAGGCATCGGTCCCTATACGGCCGGAGCCATTGCTTCTATGGCCTTTAATCAAGTCCAACCTGCTATTGATGGAAATGTCCTGCGCATCTACAGTCGCCTTCACTGCATTGAGGAGTCCATCGACCTGGCCAGGGTTAAAAAGAAGATTACTAGTCTGGTTCTAGAAGATATCTCAAAGACTCGGCCTGGTGACTTTAACCAGGCCCTAATGGATGTGGGCAGTGGTATTTGTCTACCTAAAAACCCAAAATGCCAACTCTGTCCTCTTAGCGACTTTTGTAAGGCCTATAAAGAAAATAGGCAAAAAGACCTCCCCCTTCGAAAAGCCAAGGCTGCTAAGAAAAAAGAAGAATGGACTTTTTTGATTTTGGAGAAAGAAGGAAAGTTCCTAATTCAAAAAAGACCCACTAAAGGTCTTTTAGCAGGTCTATGGCAATTTATTCAAGTTCCTTCTCATTTAAAGAAAAAAGAAGTAAAAGAGCTCCTAGAAGATAAAAACTACAGTCCTAAAAACATAAAAAAGCTAGACTCCAACAAGCATATCTTTAGTCATATAATTTGGAATATAAGAGCCTATTTAGTTGAGCTAGAAGATGAGTTCATTATCATGGAAGAAGATGCCCCCTATGGGCCTTTTGTCTGGGCTAGCCAGGAGGAAATAAAGGAAATTTATCCCTTTTCTTCTGCCATGGATAAGTATGTGGAAGAGGTGCTATCATGGAAGAAATAAAGCTTTTTTCCTAGTGAGCTTAACCTTCTAGGCCTCCTACAATAAACTCCCAAGAAGACTAGTAATTACTTGGTCTTCATTTTCTTTTTTATCAACAATATCACTTACAGACTTATAAGCAGGGCGTTTTTTTAAGATCGTCCCCATGGACGTTACAAGTAGATGAACTTTTTTATCTGGCACTTCCTTTAAAAACTTTCTAGTAGTGGGTGCAATCTTACCAGCCCATAGGGATGATACAACAATGAGCTCATCATAATCCCCTAGCTTTTTACTTAAGCTTATATCTACTCCCCTATCTGCAAAAGAATAAAAGCCTCCTCTTACATAGCCGATTGGTCCCTTCCAGCTTTTATTGTCCCTGATTTCTATCATTTCACAGGAAAGTCTGGACGATATCTTCTTGGCCACTCGCCTACTATTTCCGGTCCTAGTAAAGTAAACAACTTTATATTTCATTTGACCTCCTTTTTCTTTCTAGTAAATCCAGCCTTAGTCAAAAGCTCTCATACATATTTTCCTATAGCTTAAGAACTTATAATAAGTATACCCTAAGATACAAATTCTAAGGCTAAAAAGATAGATTCCTGCAAATAGAATTTAACTTACGCCTTAGGCTTTAAAAAAAGCTGCAACAAGTATCAGGCTCTTTTAAATTTCCATACCAAGGGAAAGATACAAGAAGTCTTTATAGTTCAAATACAGGACCCAGCTTTTCTCTTGCCAAAGTGGTCTTTTATTAAAAAAAGTCCTACATATTCTGATATATGAAAACTCTGAACTTGCAATTAAAATGCTAGAACTTGCAACTAATATCTTTAAAGGGCGCTAAAATCATAGCTTTTGTTGGTTTTCTACTTAAGAAAAAACTATCACTTTAATACTTACTGAAAATAAAAATTATTTTCTTTAAATATAAGCCCTTATAGCTAAAAAAATTATTTTTCACTTAATCTTTCGAAATAAATAAGTTTTCAGCTACTACTTTATACTTTTACCCCTTCATTTTTTCTCTCACAAGGGCCAGATGGGGCTTTTTGTTTTTTAGCAGTATAAAGTAACTATCTAAATTTTTAGATTCTATC
>DASRNA010000045.1:0-15257 GCA_035647655.1 Clostridia bacterium
AGTCTTGGATGGTGGGGAGGTGGAACCATCTACGGTTTAGCTATGTTGACAGAGTTTAATCTCTGATTCACGCTACTAGAGAGTAGGGTTCACGGCGAAACCAATTGCCTGTTGGCAGGGGTAACCCTGATCCACGTATAAGAAAGTGGCAGAGGCCGAAAGCCACTTTT
This sequence comes from Clostridia bacterium, assembly GCA_035647655.1. GTDB lineage: Bacteria > Bacillota > Clostridia > Peptostreptococcales > Acidaminobacteraceae > DTU036. Next base: position 171 of record DASRNA010000045.1, read on the forward strand.
CTAAGACTCCGAACCTAAACCAATAATACAATTACATGACGGTTTTATAGTTGATCCTTTTCTGCTTGACAAGGGTCACTTCATAACAGCTAAAAAGACAGCTTATGAAAAGAACCTAACTTAAAGAGAAGACGATATTATCTAGCAAAAGATGTGAGTATATAGGAGCTATCTATCAGTAAATTTCCTTGAGGAAGGAGTCAAGTTATGATTTTGCAGGCCAATGAAGGGACCATAAAAATTGATAAAAGTGAGATGCACTATGTAATGTTTGGCAAAGGCCATAAGTCTCTTGTGATTTTGCCGGGTTTAAGCGATGGTCTTAAAAATGTAAAAGGGGCAAGAGCCATGCATGCCATGATGTATAAGCGCTTTGCCAAAGAATACAGGGTCTATGTCTTTAGCAGAAAAAACCATATGGAAGAGGGCTACTCAACCAGGGATATGGCAAGAGATCAGCGGATTGCAATGAGAAATCTTGGTATAGAAAACGCTCATATAATGGGCTTTTCGCAAGGAGGCATGATTGCCCAGTGGCTTGCTATAGATTATCCTCAAAGGGTAGATAAGCTGGTTCTAGCGGTTTCTCTTGCCAGGCAAAACAAGACTATACAAGAGGTAATAGGAAAGTGGATAGAACTAGCCAAAATCAATGACTATAAAAGCCTAATCATTGATGCTCTTGAAAAAACCTATAATGAGGATAGACTAGAGCGTTACAGAAAATCTTATCCTATTATTACCAGGTATGGCAAACCAAATTCCTTTGAAAACTTTATTGTACAAGCTTATGCCTGCCTCAATCATGATGCCTATAAGGAGCTTGAGAAGATTAAAAGTCCCACATTAGTTATAGGGGGCGATAGTGATAAAATTGCAGGAAAAGCTTCCAGTCAGGAACTAGCAGATAAGCTTAAGAATAGCCAACTTATTTTGTATAAAGGACTTGGTCATGGAGCCTTTGAAGAAGCCAAAGGCTTTAAAGAAGAGGTCTTAGAGTTTCTATCAGAGGATTAGCTTAAAGTCAAAAACATTGAGATCATTGCCAGGTGGCTATAATGGGAAAGTTTCCTAATTATGATAGAGGAAGAACAAAGGGAAAGGATGACAGATAATCGAAAATTCTTGCATTTTATTCATAATACTAGTATAATCCCTTATAGGTAGGGACAGTTATTCTGTCTGTACTAGCTAGTGGAGGAATTAGTTTGGACGTTTATTATCCAAATGATTCTGAAAGGGGGAAGAAAAGCAAGACGGATTATAAGAAACAAAATAACAAAAAACTTTAGGAGGAATTGAATGAAGAAACGTATAGCATTATTCTTGGCATTAGTAATGATGTTAAGTTTAGTAGGATGTGGTTCTCCTGCAGAAGAAGCAGAAGCACCCGCAGAGACAGAAACGGAAGAAGTAGCTGAAGAAGCTGAAGAAGCCGAAGAAGTCGAAGAAGTCGAAGAAGAGGAAGAGGAAGAGGAAGTTGTTGCAGAAACCGATTATAAAATCGGTGTTATGACTGGAACAGTATCCCAAGGTGAAGAAGAATTTAGAGCTGCAGAAAATATGAAGGAAAAATATGGAGATATGATTGTTTTATCTACATATCCTGATAGATTTATGCAGGAGCAAGAAACTACCATAACAAATATGATGGCACTGGCTTCAGACCCAGATGTCAAAGCAATTGTAATGGTACAGGCTGTACCTGGTGCAGCTGCAGCAATTGGTAGAGTCAAAGAAATGAGAGACGACATACTCTTTGTACTTGGAGTTCCTGGCGAAGACCCAGATGTAATTGCTGAATATGGCGATGTAATTCTACAAGTAGATGATATTGCTCGTGGAGCGCAAATTGCTCAGCAGGCAAAAGAAATGGGAGCAGAAACACTTGTTCACTACTCTTTCCCCCGTCATATGTCTTATGAAATGCTAGCTGCTAGAAGAGATAATATGAAGGCAGAAGCAGAAGAAATTGGTCTTGTATGGGTTGAGCAAGATGCACCAGACCCAACAGGAGACGCTGGAGTTCCTGGAACACAGCAGTTTATAATGGAAGATGTTCCACGTAAAGTAGAAGAATACGGTGAAAACACAGCATTCTTTGGAACAAACTGTGCGATGATGGAGCCTCTAATTCGTCAAATCGTAGAAACAAAAGCCTTATTCCCTGTACAGTGCTGTCCATCCCCTTATCACGCACTGCCAGCAGCCTTAGGCATTGCAGTACCAGAAGACAAAGCGGGAGATCTTAATTTCATCATTGATGAAATCCAAGCAAAAGTTTCTGAAGCTGGTATGGAAGGAAGAGTTGGTACATGGTCAGTTCCTGTAAACATGATGTTTGTTGAAGCAGGCGTTGATTATGCTATTGAATATCTTGAAGGAAACACAGATGGCAAGGTAGACGAAGAGCTTCTTATTACACTAATGGAAGGAATTGCCGGTGGAAGCGTTGAACTTGAACAATATGGCGATTATGAGCACTACTTCCTATATTTAGGAGCGTCTAAAGTATTTTAATAACTCGAATAGATAAACTTAGAGAGTTAAAAATATAGAATGATAAAGTATTGTGCAAGGCGAAGGCCTTGCACAATATTGTATTAATCCCTGAAATTCACACAGAAGGAGGGAGTGATTATTTGAAAAATGAAAATAAGGATCAATATGTCCTCGATATGAGGGATATTGGCAAAGAATATTATGGCACCAGGGTTTTATCAGGCATTAATCTTAGATTAAAGGCTGGAGAGATTCACGCCATCATTGGCGAGAATGGTGCGGGAAAGTCAACCCTTATGAATATTCTATTTGGAATGTCAGTGATACATAGTACAGGCGGTTTTGATGGAAAAGTCTTTGTAGATGGAAAAGAAACATTTATTGAGTCACCAGTAGAAGCTATGCATAATGGCATTGGCATGGTCCACCAGGAGTTTATGTTAATTCCAGGCTACAGTATTACTGAGAACATTAAACTAAATAGAGAAATTACCAATCCAGGAATACTTAGTAAAATAGCAGGAAAAAAGTTTGAAACTCTTGATATGAAGGCTATGAATAAGGATGCAAGAAAATCCTTGGACCGAGTAGGACTAAATGTAGAAGAATGGGTTAAAGTTGCTGGCCTTCCCGTAAGCTTTATGCAATTTGTTGAAATAGCAAGGGAGCTGGACAAGGAAAATCTAAAAGTACTAGTCTTTGATGAGCCCACAGCAGTTTTAACAGAAAGTGATGCTGAGAGATTATTAGATACCATGCAAATGATTGCAGATACAGGCATTGCGATTTTATTTATCACCCATAGACTCAATGAAGTAACACGTGTTGCAGATAAAATCACTGTACTGCGTGATGGGGAGCATGTAGCAACAAAAAGCATCAAAGATACCGATGTATTTGATATGGCCAGCCTGATGGTTGGTAGAGAAATACAAATGGATGAGGCTCAATCTATCTCATCTGAAGGAAAAGCTGTAAAAATGGAGATTAAAAATCTCTTTGTTGATATGCCTGGTGAAGCGGTCAAAGGCATTGATTTAAATATCTATGAAGGTGAAATTTTAGGAATTGGTGGCCTGGCCGGTCAAGGGAAAATAGGACTAGCCAATGGGATTATGGGTTTATATAACTCTGAAGGAAGCATTAAACTTGAGGGGCAGGAAATTACCCTTAACAATCCGGAGAAATCTCTTAAAGAGGGTTTGGCCTTTGTATCCGAAGACCGAAGAGGAATTGGTCTTCTTTTAGATAATTCTATTGAACTAAATATAGCGGTTACTTCTATGCAGATTCAAGGGAAGTTTATTAATAAATTTGGACCTTTTTCACAAAGGGATAACAAAGGGATTAGAAAACATGCTCTTGAGATGATAGAGGATCTGGACATTAGATGTACTGGACCAGATCAAGTTACAAGACGCCTTAGTGGGGGAAACCAGCAAAAAGTTTGTATTGCTAGAGCCTTAACTCTCAGTCCAAAATTATTGTTTGTATCAGAACCCACAAGAGGAATTGATGTTGGAGCTAAAAAAATAGTTTTAGATACCTTGCTCGATTTAAATAAAAACCATGGTATGACAATTGTTATGATATCTAGTGAACTAGCAGAGTTGCGAATGATTTCCCATAGAATTGCCATTATAAATGAAGGCAAACTCGAGGGAATCTTGCCGCCAGATGCTAGTGATGTAGATTTTGGTCTTATGATGTCCGGCGAGTATAAACATGTCAAAGGGAAAGAGAGGAAAACAGATGACTAAAACGATTAAGAAGTACGTTGACCAATTTGGAATTCCTCGAATTATCATTGTTGTATTCCTGCTGACCTTGTTAGTAATGGCAGTTATGCTCGAAATACCAATAAACAATCTTCTTTCCGATGCGCTTGTGCGTACAGGAATGAATGGAATTCTTGTTCTTGCAATGGTTCCTGGAATCTTAGCTGGTATAGGCTTAAACTTTGGAATACCAATAGGCATAGTTTGTGGACTTTTAGGTGGTCTATTGGCAATAGAGTTCGATTTACAGGGCTTTACTGCTCTTTTTACCGCAGTTGCAATTAGCATCCCCTTGTCACTTGTTGCAGGATATTTTTATGGGCTTTTGTTAAACAGAGTTAAAGGATCTGAAATGACAATAGCTACCTATGTGGGATTTTCAATAGTTTCACTAATGAGCATAGGGTGGCTGGTATTTCCCTTTAAAAGTCCAGATATGAGATGGCCCATTGGAACGGGTTTAAGGACAACCATTACCCTTCAAGGCAGATATGAACGGATACTTAATGACTGGGGATCATTTGATATCCTCGGTGTAAAAATACCTACAGGATTACTTTTATTTATGCTCTTTTTCTGCTTACTGGTATGGCTATTTTTACGATCAAAAACTGGGACTGCTATGATCGCAGCAGGCGATAGTCCTAAATTTGCAACAGCATCGGGAATTAATGTAAATAAGATGCGTGTAATAGGTACAATGCTTTCAACCATGTTAAGTGCTGTTGGAATCGTAATATACAGTCAGAGCTTTGGCTTTATACAATTGTATCAGGCGCCTATGTTTATGAGCTTTGCAGCTGTTGCAGCTATTCTTATTGGTGGTGCTACCATTAATAAGGCCAATATTGCCAATGTGCTAATAGGAGTTTTCCTTTTCCAGTCAGTGCTTGTTGTATCTCTTCCAGTAGCAAATAAAATACTTGAAGATGTAAGTAGTTTGGCTGAAATTTCTCGTATCGTAATAAGTAATGGGATCATTTTGTATGCACTCACACAAGTTGGAGGTGGAGAATAATGGATAAGAATATCAAAATTACCCCACCAAAGATGACTTTGCCCCAGAGAATTAAAAAAACATTAACCCACAATATGGTAACAGTGTTTTTTATCATACTTTGCTTAATAGGTTTGTACTTCTCTGGTCTAAGCTTTAGTTTTTTACTGGGTGATATTATTACACGGATGATCAGAAATAGTTTCTTAGTTTTAGCCCTTCTTTTACCAGTTATGGCAGGAATGGGGCTTAACTTTGCCATTGTACTTGGTGCGATGTGTGCACAAGCAGCAGTAATATTTGTTACCCACTGGGAAATAGCAGGACTTCCAGGGATTGGTGTAACGGTACTTCTGGCAACTCCTCTTGCTATACTCTTAGGATACCTAACAGGCAAGTTGTTTAATAAGACCAAGGGGCAGGAAATGATAGGTGGTATGATTCTGGGCTTCTTTTCAAACGGAATTTACCAGCTAATATTCTTAATCTTGCTAGGGGGACTTATACCCTTTTACAATGAAACCCTGGTACTAAGTTCAGGTGTTGGTTTAAGAACAACCATTGACTTGGCTGGAGGGCTTCGATACGCAATTGATGATTTCTGGAGACTTCCCTTTACAACAGCAGGCATAGGATTTGCAGTTTTGGCAATCCTCTATGCAGGTCTAAGATATATAAAAGGGGATAGGAAGTTAGGCGAGGAAGCTGGCGAGAAAAAATATCTTTTCACAGGTGCCGTAAGCATCGCCTTCATCGCTTGGTTGCTCTATATTAAATCAAGTGAGTCTATGATTAACTTTATTTCAGTGCCTATGTTAACAGTTTTGCTTATTGCCCTGATGTGTATTTTTACGACCTACTTTATTAGGACCAAGCTAGGACAAGACTTTAGAACTGTTGGCCAAGATAGACATATTGCAAATGTATCAGGCATACATGCCGATAAGACAAGGCTAACAGCTATGATCTTATCTACTGTTTTTGCTTCCTGGGGACATATTATTTTCCTTCAGAATTTGGGAACCTTTAGTACCTATGGTAGTCACGAGCAGATTGGTTTTTATTCTGTTGCAGCCCTGCTAATTGGGGGAGCTTCAGTAACCAATGCAAAAATCAGTCATGCTTTACTGGGAACCTTATTATTCCACACCCTATTTATCGTTTCTCCCCTGGCGGGCAAAAACCTATTTGGAGACGCCCAGCTAGGAGAATACTTCCGAGTATTTATAGCCTATGGAGTTATCGGTGTTTCCCTTGTAATGCACGCTTGGCGAAAGCAGATTGAAAATAAAAAACGGCTAAGTGAGTAAAATATACTTGTTTGAAGTTTAGAGGCCCCAGGATTATCCTGGGGCCTTTTGTCTTATAGAAAGTGTTCTTAGCCATAAAACCAAGAGTCCAGTAAGTAAGCAGAGGCCATATTGAAAAGGAGCTGGCAAAGAGGCCTAACTTTATTTTATCTTGTGCTATAATGGATAAAACGATAGGTCATGGGGTTGACCTGAACCGCGTAAAGCTAATGACTCCTATAAAGGCACATCTTTGCATGTGCTTTTATGGGAGTTTATTTTATTTAAGGAGTTATTTTATGGCAGCAAGTTTAGCAACAATAACATTACTAGGACTCTTATCGCATAAGCTCTTTGATAGATTTAAACTGCCTGGCCTGCTGGGGATGATGATAGTGGGTGTCTTTATTGGTCCCTATGGATTTGACCTACTTAGTTATGAAATTATAGCCGCATCAGCAGATCTAAGAAAAATCGCTTTAATTGTAATCCTGCTTAGGGCGGGACTGGGAATAAAAAAAGAAGACATTAAAAAGATGGGACGCCCAGCAATCTATATGAGCTTTATCCCAGGGCTACTAGAAGGCTTTGCCATTATATATATATCCATGAGACTTTTTGGTTTTACCTTTATTCAGGGAGGGATACTAGGATTTATTATAGCAGCTGTTTCACCAGCAGTAATTGTGCCCTCCATGCTGGATTTGATAGAAAAAGGAAAGGGAGAAGAAAAGAGTATCCCAACCCTAATACTAGCAGGAGCCTCTATGGATGATGTATTTGCCATTACCATCTTTTCGACCTTTTTGGGCATCTATAGTGGTCATCTTATCAATATAAAGGCAAAAATTCTTACGATTCCCCTTTCTATTTTCCTAGGAATCCTAGCTGGGACACTTATAGGAATCATCTTAGTCAAAATATTTGAAAAATACCATATCAGAGATACAAAGAAGATGCTCTATATACTGGCTTCGGCGATTTTATTAACAAGGGTGGAAACAATGATCAAATCAAAAGTAGAAATAGCTGGACTGCTAGGAGTAATGGCAATTGGCTTTATTATTTTTGAAAAGGCGCCCAAGCTAGGAGAAAGGATGGCCTCAAAGTTTAATAAAGTTTGGGTGTTTGCTGAGATACTACTATTTGTATTAATAGGAGCCCAGGTAAATGTGGCCCTAGCCCTTGATGCTGGCTTAAAAGGACTAGTCCTACTGGCCATAGGACTCGCAGCAAGAAGTGTAGGGGTGCTTTTATCTCTTATGGGAACAGAGTTAAATAGAAAAGAAAAACTTTTTTGTGTCTTGGCCTATCTGCCAAAGGCTACTGTTCAAGCAGCCATTGGAGCAATCCCCCTATCTCTGGGTGTGGAGTCAGGAGATTTAATCCTTTCTTTGGCAGTCCTATCTATTCTTATAACAGCTCCCCTTGGTGCAGTGGCCATTAAAATAGGGGGAGATAAACTATTGCAATAAAAAGTTTTTACCTGGCCAAGCTAGCTTAAATTTTGAAATAGCTTTAAGAAGGCTAAAGAGGCAAACTAGGGCTTATTTTATCTATTTTTCACTTTATTTTGCTTTTAGCGTTTAAAATGAGTCGAAGTATAGAATAATAGTAATAGGAAGGCAGCTAGCTTAAGAAGGAGGGAAGACATGAAGGAATTTATTGGGAAAAGATGGGGTCAGATCTCCGATGGGGAGAGAGCAATGCTAATGAGTCAAGCCTATGTAAATAAGGAAAGAATTGATGAAAAAACAGGTGGCTGCATTGTGCAATTTGAAAGTGGACTAAAGGCAATCGGAACAATTAGAAAAGAAGAAGATCATATTGTGATTGATATTGGAAAAGAAGCTAAACTTTATATCGACTAAAAAAGAAATAGATGATTGCCCTGGAAGACTTAGAAAGCAAAAGGACTCCTTCTAGAAAAGAGGAGTCCTGTTTTTTTCTTTTTTTATGAGTGATAAGGGCTAATACTATACATTGAAGCGAAAAAGTATAATGTCCCCATCTTTTACGATATATTCTTTTCCTTCTAAGCGAACAAGCCCCAGTTCTTTTGCCTTGAGCATGGATCCTGCTTTAATAAGATCATCAAAGTCAATGGTCTCAGCACGAATAAATCCCCTTTGGATATCGGAGTGGATTTTCGCGGCGGCATCTAGGGCCTTTGTGCCCTTATGAATGGTCCAAGCACGAATCTCCTTGGGTCCAGCTGTGATAAAGCTAATAAGATTTAAAAGAGAGTAGCTGGCCTGGATTAAACGATCAAGTCCAGAAATACTTAGCCCCATTTCTTTTAAAAAGGCTTCCTTATCTTCTTCAGGAAGTTCAGCAATTTCTTCTTCAATTTGAACGGAGATAGCCAGTAGAGATGCATCTTCTCTATTTGCAATTTCTTCAATATCCTTTAGGATGGAGGGCTTTGGTTCTTCTACGGAAACATTGGCTACATATATCACAGGCTTTGAGGTAAGAAGTTGCATCTGCTTGTAAAGAGCTATTTCATCTTTTTCCAGTGAAAAAGTTTTTGCTTGTTTTTCCTCTTCAAGATGAGAGATTAACTTTAAAACAAGATCATACTCTTTTTTTAGCTCACGGTCTCCCTTGATTTGACGTTCTAGGCGGGCTTGTCTACGTTCTAGGGTTTCCAGGTCCGCTAAAATAAGTTCTAGTTGGATGGTTTGGATATCTCTTTTAGGATCTATGCTTCCATCAACATGGCTTATATTGCTGCTTTCAAAGCAGCGCACTACATGGAGGATTGCATCGACTTCCCTTATATGAGAAAGAAACTGATTTCCCAGTCCCTCGCCCTTGGAGGCTCCTTTTACCAGGCCGGCGATATCAAAGAAGGTCACCTGGGCAGGTACGGTTCTTTCAGACTGATTTATTTCACGCAGGATCTCCAGCCTAGGGTCAGGCACATCCACGACGCCCATATTGGGATCAATGGTGCAAAAGGGATAGTTGGCACTATCTGCCCCTGCTTTTGTTATTGCATTAAAAAGGGTGCTTTTACCAACATTGGGAAGCCCCACAATTCCTAGTTTCATAGTTAATATAACTCCTTTGTTATTTATAGATAAGGGGTTTGCCAGCATAGATGGGAAGATAGAATACGTTAAGATGTAGTCCCTTATTTGCTAGATACTGTAAACCACTATATTTTATTTTGTTTTAGCTTGTTTCTTATCGTATATAAGTGGCTCATTGGTAAAAAGAGAGCCTCTGGTTACGCTTACAAGCTCAAACGAGTATTTTTCTTTCTTTGTTTATTTACTTGCAACTTGGTAAAAAGACGACAAGCAAAAAAAATAGCCCCAGGGAAGGTATGATTTCAAGTATTCAACCGGGGGGAAATTTTTGCACACACTTACCTTTTGCAAGATGAAATCATTTTATATTCTACTTCTTACCATGGTAAGATATTTTGCCTGAAAAGTCAATGAAATAGGCCTAGAGTCAATTTGTTTTTTTATCCTTCCTTTTTTTGTCCATACAAGGATTATTTTAAGTTTTTCCTTGAAAAACCGGGACCCATCATAGGAGAGGAAGGCTACTTGCTGGTTAAAAGTAGAGCTAGATTTAATTTTACTTTTATCGTGCTATAATTGTCCGAGGAGGATTAATGAATTATACACACTGGATTTATAAAGAAGGTTTTACGACAAAACTAACTTCTTGTTATTATATATTGCCCTTAAGCCCCAGGTCGGCAACCCTGGGGGCCTTATTAGCCAGGGTTCTTGAAAGGGGAAGCAAGGAGTATCCTACGGTAGAGGCCGTTAATGATAAAATGGATGAACTCTATGGGGCGGCTGCTTTTTTTGATGTAAATATCTATGGCAGCTATTTATGCTTTGAGGCCAGGCTCATTATGCCAAAGTATGGTTTTTTAGACCAGCCTGAACTTGAGGAGGAAGCGCGTGAATTTTTACGAAGCTTGCTCTATAGACCCTTGCTGGAAAAAGGAACTTTTAAAGAAGACTTCTTTTTACAAGAAAAAGAAATGCTGGCTCAAGACATTGAAAATCTATATAAAGATCCTGATAGCTATGCTCTTTTGCGTAGCTTAGAATTAATTTTTCCCGACAGTAATTTGGGTATCTATAAATATGGCGACAGTAGAGTGTTAAAGGAACTTAGTAGGAAAGATCTTTGGGACTTTTACCAAGAGCTTATGCAGGCCCCCCTCTACATTTACCACCACAGTGATGAAAAGAAAGAGGATTTAGGAAAAAAAGGCTTTTTTCCTATGGAAAAAGTAAATAATAAAGTGACAGAAAGGACCTGTAAAGAGGATAGAGATGTTGATCAAAGTATTCTTATACAAGCCTATTTTGTGCCTTGGACCTATCAAGACCCTATGGTTTATCCCCTACTAGTGGTCAATCATCTGCTGGGTGGCTCGGGAACCAGTCTGCTTTTTAAAGAAGTGAGGGAAGAAAAGGGGCTTTGTTATTCCATCTACTCTAGATATGATCGCTTTAGACAAGTCCTCTTTATAATGAGTGGCTATGAAAAAGAGCAGGGCCAAGAACTTGTAACTAGCATTGAGGGGGTTTTACAAGCCCTTAGGGAAGGCAACTTCTCAGACAAAGAACTTGCTGATACCAAGCAAGATCTTTGCATAGGGATAGCCTCTATACCCGATAGTCAGGGGCGTCATTTAAAAGATAGCTTTGTTAGAGATCTTTTTGGTGATAAAAAAGATATTGAAAGTCGCATCGAGGAAATAAAAAAAGTGGAAAAAACAGATGTAGTTAAGGCGGCAAATAGCTTGTCGCGCTTATTGAGTTTTTATGTGAGGCAAAAGTGAAAAAAGAGAAAATTATTGATACTGTAAGTAGGCAGAGCTATGATAGATACACCTTTTCCAGTGGATTTAGCCTGGTGCATTATCCTAAAAAAGGCCGGTTTTTAAAGGCGGCCTATTTAAGTGTGGGTTTTGGCTCAACAGATATCCAGGGACAAATAGGCGGGAAGTCTTTTGAACTCCCTGAGGGGACGGCGCATTTTTTAGAGCATAAACTCTTTGAAGGGGAAGAAGACCTTTTTGAAAAAATGAGTAGTTTGGGCGCTTCAGTAAATGCCTTTACCTCCCATGATCTTACCTGCTATTATTTTAATACGCCCATAAACTTTCAGGCCTCCTTGGACCACCTTTTATCCATTCCTATAAAACCAGAATATACCAAGGAGGGGGTAATCAAGGAAAGAAACATTATTGGCCATGAGATTAAGATGTATCAAAATGATGTAGACTACTTCACCTATCATAGAGGACTAAGCTACCTTTATCCCAATCATCCCGTGGGTAATGATATTGCGGGAAGTTTGGAGAGTTTAGAGCGCATCGATAAGGAGGTCTTGGACCTTGCCTTAGAGAATTATTATGTGCCCTCAAATATGCTTCTTTTTCTTATTGGCGATTTTAGTGAAAAAGAAATGGAGGAGATCCTTGAAAATCTTCCTCCCTTCTATTTAAGAAAAAAAGAGTTGGCTAAGACTATCTATCCAGAGGACCAAATTATACCATCCCATAGGCAGCTTTTATCCTATAAGGATATTAGTATGGCCAGTTTTTCCTATTTGATAAAACTAGCTGCTCCAAAAAGCAAGACAATAGGATTTGAAAAATCAATTGCCTATACCATCGCCCTAGACTCCCTTTTTGGAGAAGGCAGCGCCCTCTACACCCATCACTATGAAAAAGGAGACCTTCTTAATCTTTCATCAGATTATAGTTATGGGGAGGGATATGGTGTGATTAGTTTAAGCGGGGAAGGAAAATCCCCCTTTGCCATAGAAGAAGGGATAAAAAAGCAAATCATTAAAGCCCAGGCAGTAGATGAAAAGAAGATTATGCGTGTTAAAAGAAGGCTAATGGGTAGATACCTTATGGGATTTAATTCCCTATCTGGCATTGCCGGCAATTTTACTCATCTACATCATCGGGGCATAGAGCTCTTTGATTATCTGCCCTTGGTGGAAAAAACACTGATTTCCCCTAGCCAGGAACTTTTCAAGGGGGCCAGTTGTTTTAGTTTAACGATTAAGGAGAAGGAATGAATCCTGTAGCATTTACATTTTTAGGACTGGAAATACATTGGTATGCAATTTTAATGGTGCTTAGTTTTTTTATAGCAGGTGGCCTTGTACAACGCTGGGGAAAAGAAAAGGGATATAAAGAAGAGGATCTTTTAGATCTTACTCTAGTGGTAATACTTACAGCCATTGTAGGAGCACGTCTTTATTATGTGGCCTTTAGCTGGGAACATTACCAGGGTGATATTTTAAAGATTATTAATCTTCGTGGTGGTGGCCTGGCTATTCACGGAGGAATTATTGGAGGTCTTATTGGAGGATACTTTTTTTGTAAGAGAAGGGGCCTTAATTTTTTAGAATTGGCAGATTTCACTGCGCCAGGGCTTATTTTAGGTCAAGCAATTGGCCGCTGGGGAAACTTTTTTAATCAGGAGGCCTATGGTGGCCCAACAAATCTTCCCTGGGCTATTACTGTTGCTGGAGAGAAGGTTCATCCAACTTTTTTATATGAGTCTCTTTGGAATCTGGGAGTGTTTTTTATCTTACTTCGCCTACTTAAGAAGAAGGAATTTGACGGCCAAATTATTTTGCTCCATGGAATTCTTTATTCTTTAGGTAGATTATGGATTGAGGGTCTGCGCACAGACTCCTTGATGCTGGGGCCTTTGAGGATAGCACAAGTGGTAAGTTTAGGAACGATTGTTCTTTTTTCTGGCTTTTATTTTTATGGGATTAAGAAAAAAAGAAATTAGAGGACCTTTCACTAGATTAATCGAAAACACTTAGATGAATTTGCAAATAAACCTTGCAGATTCTTTTTTTTTCGTGTATTATTACATTACGGGTGGTGGAAAGTGGCACCAAGTGGGAGGAAATCCCAAGAGGAGACTTTGGAAATGTTTATTGGTGAATTTAATCATACAACCGATGCCAAGGGGCGGGTAAATATACCTAGTATTTTTAGGGAAGACTTAGGTGAGAGCTTTTATATAACAAAAGGTCTTGATAAGTCTCTATTTGTTTTTACTCAAACTGAATGGGACAAATTCCAAGAAAAGCTTCAAGATGTGCCTCTTACTAATAAGACAGGAAGAGCCTTTACTCGCTTTTTCTATGCGGGAGCAACAAAATGTTCCTTAGATAAATCGGGTCGAATTCTTATTCCACAAAACCTAAGACAATTTGCTCAAATAGATAAAGAAACCTTAATTATAGGAGCGGGATCCAGAGTTGAAATTTGGTCTGAGCCAGTTTGGAATCAGTACAATGAAGACGAGCTAAGCTATGACGAACTCGCTGACAATATGGAAGAATTGGGAATTTGATATGTCATTTTCTCATATAAGTGTAATGCCCAAAGAGGTAATTGAATACTTACAAATTAAGCCCGATGGGATTTATTTAGATGGAACACTAGGGGGAGCAGGTCATGCTTCTCGAGTGCTAGAACAACTAAGTAAAGGACTTCTTATTGGAATAGATAAAGATGAGGATGCCCTTCATTACAGCAAGAAAAAATTAAGTGCCCTCAGTGGAAATTTTGTTCTTGCTAAAGCAGATTTCTATAATGCTGATCTTCTTCTTGATGAACTTGAGGTGGATAAAATTCAAGGCGCTATTTTGGACCTTGGCGTTTCGAGTTATCAGCTTGATCAAGCGCAAAGGGGTTTTAGCTATCATCAAGATGCACCCTTAGATATGCGAATGAATCAGTGCCAAAAAATTGATGCGGCTTATATTGTTAACGAGTACTCTGAAGAAGAACTAAGCAAAATACTCTGGGAGTATGGAGAAGAAAGATGGGCCAAAAGAATTGCTTCGTTTATCGTTGATTATAGACCCATTGAAACAACTCTTGAGTTGGTGGATGTAATTAAAAGAGCAATTCCTGCAGCAGCTCGAGAATCAAAGCATCCTGGCCGAAAAACTTTTCAGGCCCTTCGCATTGCTGTTAATGGCGAGCTGGATACACTCGATGAAAGTTTAAATAAGATTTTTTCAAGAATAGATAAAGGAGGAAGGTTAGTTGTTATAACATTTCACTCCTTAGAAGACCGGATTGTAAAAAAGACTTTTGCTGCCATGCAAAAAGGATGTATATGTCCTCCGGAATTACCTGTCTGCCTTTGTGGACAGGAACCTAGTGGAAAAATCATTACCAGAAAACCCATTCAAGCCAGTTTTAAAGAACTGGAATTTAATCCTCGTAGCCGCAGTGCAAAACTGCGTGTGATAGAAAGGATTTGAAATGAAGCTAGATTTTGGTGAATTTGATAAAGTATATAATGAGGATTTAAAACAGCGCAAAATCAAAGAAAGCAAAAACCGCAAAAAAAAGCCACAAAACCGGGGGGTTTTTTGGGGGTCGGCCTTTATTATTATTCTTGCATTTTTTGTTTTTGCCAATATAATTGATGGCTATGTAGAATTAAATCAAGTGAAATTTGAAAATCTCGAATTAGCCCAACGC
>DASRNA010000046.1:0-4982 GCA_035647655.1 Clostridia bacterium
TTGCAGAGCATGGTCTTACATATGATGACTTGGCCAAGGCTGATTATCTATCCTTTAGTGAAGCAACAGATAATATGAGAAACAAGCAGATCGATGCTGCTTTTATTACATCAGCTATTCCAACATCTTCTGTTTCCGAACTATCTCAAACAGTGCCAATTGTTATAATTAGTGTGGAAGAAGATAAGATAAATAGCCTTGCGCAGAAATATCCTTTTTACACAGCAGTAACAGTTCCAGCTGGAAGTTATAAAGGACAAGAAGAAGATGCTCTTTCTCCAGCGGTTATGGCTATGCTTATTGTGCCTAAAGATATGGACGATGATTTAGTTTATAATATAGTAAAAAACCTATATGACAGACAACAAATTATTGTTGACACCCATAAGCGTGGGGAAGATATTACCTTAGAAACTGCTCTAGATGGTATGAGTATTAACCTGCATCCTGGTGCCCAGAAATACTTTGATGAAATGGGCATCGAAAGCAATTAATTATTTACGAGGAAAGAAATTCATTTCTTTCCTCCTTATACTACTTTTGTGCCTGCTTTTTATACCCTTAAAAAAATGCCTAATCCTAACCGATCTTTTTACGGGGGAGTGTTTGGATCTTTTTTTAGCCAAGGATGGGTTTTCCATTTCTTATACTCATTCTGTAGAGCGCACCCAGGTGATTGAAAAATACCGTTTTGAAAATGACGGCTTTGTTTTAAGCGATACCTGGTTTCATTCTCATGGCGCGGGTCTTCCTTCTAGTACAGACTATGATTTTGAGACCAGCTCTGAAGGTTTTCATATCTATAATATAAACCAGTACTTTGAGGAGGTCATTTACCGATCAGGTAAGAAAATTGCAGACCATCATCTCCTTATGGGAGAAAAAAAATACCCGTTTACTGAATTTACCAGGCCTGGCTCAGCGGTTCTTTTTCGTGTAGAAAAAGTACCCTATTGGAAACTTTTTTTAGGAGGTGTCCATTGACAAAAAAAGAAAAGAAAAGAAAACAGACGCCAGCCGAAAAAAAGGAAATTGAGCTGGTTGATAGCGGCAAAGCCTTAGAGGATGTAGATGAACTTCTAGAGAAGTTTGACAAAGAATCTTCTAAGCTAAGAAAGATGGGAAAGCCATATTCTCTTATTGTGGCAGTTATTGCGATTTCCATGTCCTTATTTCATTTATATACTGGGGGCTTTGGTACTCTTTTAGCAGTAAAGCAGCGCTCCCTTCACCTGATTTTTACTATGGTGCTAGGTTTTATGCTCTATCCTGCCTTTGGAAAAAGCGAGAAATCAAGGCCTAGCATAATGGATTTTATCCTTATTATCCTGGCCATAGTTGTTTTTGGCTATTTGTTTATGAATGTAGAAGCCATTGTTTTAAAGGGGGGGAAATTAACAAAAGTTGATTTCTACTTTGGCCTTATTGCTATTTTACTTACATTAGAACTAACACGCAGGGTTGTAGGCCCTGAGCTTCCCCTTGTAGCCATAATCTTTTTGCTCTATGCCTACTTTGGTCGCTCGGTTCCAGGCATTTTGTCCCATAGAGGCTTTTCTCTTAATCGGATTATTAGCCATATGTATTTTACCACCGAGGGAATTTTGGGAATTCCTCTTGGAGTTTCCGCAACCTTTGTTTTTATGTTTATACTCTTTGGTTCTTTTCTAGATAAGACAGGAGTGGGAAAGTTTTTTATTGATATTGCCTATGCCCTAACAGGAGGAATGAAAAGCGGACCTGCTATGACCAGCGTTGTTTCCAGTGGACTGATGGGCAGTATATCGGGCTCATCGGTAGCCAATACGGTAACAACAGGGGCCTTTACCATTCCCCTGATGAAGCGCACTGGCTATGAACCACATTTTGCTGGAGCTGTGGAGGCAACTGCTTCTACAGGCGGGCAGATTATGCCACCAGTTATGGGGGCTGCTGCTTTTATTATGGCAGATTTTACTGGTATTCCTTATATTCATATCGTTTTAGCTGCCTTGATTCCTGCCCTACTCTATTATGTAGCTGTAGGAGTTATGGTTCACTTAGAGGCTTCAAAACTGGGCCTTAAAGGAATCCCCAAAGATCAACTCCCCAGCGTGCCCAATATTTTGCTGGAAAGTGGCTATCTAATGGTCCCACTTATGGTTGTTGTCTATATGCTGGTAAAACAGTATACACCGACTCGCTCGGCCTTTGTCGCGATTTTGGTTGCTATCCTTGTTGCTTATATAGCTGCCCTGATTAAAAAAGACAAGTCCTTTAACTATAAGAGCGTTTTATCTGCTTTAGAAAATGGGGCCAAGGGTGCTCTAGGCGTGGCCTGTGCTTGTGCCTGTGCTGGAATGATTGTTGGGGTTGTAACCCTAACAGGCTTTGGTCTTCGTGTTGCTGAGATTATTGTAACAGTAGCTCGGGGAAACCTTATGGCGACTCTTTTTCTAACCATGATTGCTTCTTTGATTTTAGGCATGGGTCTACCTACAACCGCAAAATACATAGTTCTTGCCACCATGGCTGTCCCAGCCCTTACAAAACTCGGAGTAAACCTAATGGCAGCTCATTTATTTATTCTTTACTTTGGTGTTGTGGCTGATGTTACCCCTCCTGTGGCCCTAGCGGCCTATGCTGGAGCAGGAATTGCTGGATCAAATTCTATGAAAACAGGAGTCCAGGCCTTTAAACTGGCCCTTGCAGGATTTACGGTTCCCTTTATTTTTGCCATTGATTCCCATTTAATCCTGGTTGAGAGTGTGGTTGGTACCACGGTAACTTTTATTCCCTTTTACCAGGCCCTTCCAACCATTGCCACGGCCATTCTTGGAATTTTTTGTTTGGCAACGGCTGTGGCAGGCTATATGCTAACGACAAGTAAGTTTTATGAAAGGATTATTCTTTTTGTTTCAGCTCTAATGCTCTTAAAACCTGGCTATCTTACCGATGGCCTGGGTCTTGGAGTACTAATAATCATCTACCTAGTTCAAAAAACCCGCCAAAAAAGAGAAACTCTAGCCGGCTTATAGGTAAGAAAAAAACCGGACACAACTGGGTTTTTTATTCGTAAAAAAAAGGGGTATATTAGATTTAATAGAAAGAGGAGGTAGATGATGAGTAAAATTTATACCAAAGGTGGCGATAAAGGCGGAACATCGCTCTATGATCAGGTGCGTGTTTCTAAAGATGATGTTCGTGTAGAAAGCTATGGTACCGTGGATGAACTAGGAGCGGTCCTGGGCCTGGCGAAAAACTTTGTAGAAGATGAACAGATGCGAGAGACCATAAGCGCGATTCAGCACAAGCTCTTTACAGTGGCCTCTAATCTTGCAACCCAAGATCAGCAAAAAGTAGCTGCTAAAATTCATGAAGAAGATATTTTGCAACTTGAAAAGATTGTAGATAAGTATATGGATGCAGTCCAAAGAAAAGACTGCTTTATTGTAAATGGTTCAGGAAGTCGTTCGGCTTTTTTACATGTGGCCCGAACGGTTTGTCGAAGAGCCGAGAGGAGGGCTGTTAGTTTATCTGGACTTGCTGAGGTGGACCCTCTTGTAATTAAATATCTCAATCGTCTTTCCGATGCCATCTATGCTATGGCAAGATTCAATGAAGATAAGGAAGAGTGTGTTGACTATAGCAAATAAAACAAATTAGAAAAAGGCAGAGCCATCAAGGAAAATGCTTTGATGGCTTTTGTCTTTAGAAGGCTCGTAAAGCATCTTCATCAGTTGCTGTATAGACCTTTTTATTGGTAGCTTGGGGAAGGGTGATAAAGACAAAGATCATAAGAAGTAAAAAGAAGGAGAGGATAACCATGCTTTTTCTGGGTCCGATTAAATCTCCTAACCAGCCACCAAAAAACTGGAAAATCACCATAGAAAAACTAGAGGCCATTTGAGCAAAGGCGAGGACCTTGGCGCGGAGCCTTGGTGGAAGATAAGCTTGGACACTGGTCTCGCGAAGGGTAGCCGAAGTCACCCCCAGGCTTCCGGCGACAAATCGGTTGATCAGCATAAGGGGATAGCAAAGAAATAAAAGCATGATATCAAGGATATCGTAGCAGTAATAGACAAACTGGGTAATGGGAAAGCGTTTTTTAGGCGGGATGTTTACCTTATACTGGACTAGGCCACCCAGGGCCCTTCCTAGAGTTTCAGCTGTAGTCAGAAAACCTAGTTTTGTGACACCTAAGATCAGTGATTTTTGAAAAAAGACCTGGATATAGAGTTGACCCGCCATAGCAACTCCACTAGAAAGGGACATATAGCTATAGATGTTTAAAAGACCTTTTTCTTTTTTTAAGTAAGTTACTGCTTCTTTCATATCTTTGAAAAAAGCAGTAAAATCCATATCATGTCCTGGAGTCTTTCCCTGGTTGTCGATAAAGGTTTCTGCTGTGGCTGCTAGGGTGCAAAGGACCCCTACCAGGATAAAAAGATAATGCATGGGGATGGACTTATACATAAAAGCTGAGATAGGGGCCATAACCATCATTATTGTAGGATAAAGGGTGGAGCTAACGGCATAGCCTTTTTGCATATGACCCTTGGGAATTAGCAGGGGGTACCAGGCTTGATAGGCAATCATATAGACAGCACTGTTTGAGCCAACTAAAAAGGCCAGGGCCAAATAATGGCTATAGACAAAACCTCCCCTTGTAAGATAAGCAAAAAAGAAAAAGGTAAGAGCCATCAAATAATCTAGGGCCACAATAATGTATTTTTTTGGCGCCCGGTCAACAAAGGGAGAAACCAAAAGGGGCAGGATTAGATTGGGTAGCATGGCAAGAATCATTAGGTAACTTGACTTTAAAAGAGAACCCGTATTGGCAAAAGTCATTAGGGATAAGGGAAGTTGCATGGCTTGGCCTGCCATGGCCGATATAACTGTACCGCTAAAAATAAGTTTAAAATCTCTTGTCCAAAGTGTGTCCATAAAGAGCCTTTCTGGGCATAAAATCGTAATATTAAAGGATGCCTACAATGCTATAT
>DASRNA010000047.1:0-3623 GCA_035647655.1 Clostridia bacterium
CCTTATTTCTGCTCTTACCTATGCTTTTTATGTGGTTTATCTAGCCAAAAGCGGCCTAAGGGAGCTGGGTTCTATGGCCCTTCTTTTTCATATTTGTTTTTTTGGCTCCCTGCAAACGGGCCTTGTTACCACTCTTTTTAAGTCCTGGAGCCCAATGAACGCTTTTGGAGTTATGGGCAGTGTGGTTTTTGCCCTGGTGGTAAGTTTTGGGGCCATGAGTTTTCAAAAGGGGACTTTTATTATAGGGCCCCAAAAGGCCTCTATTTTAAGTACCCTAGAACCCCTAACCAGTATTCTTGTGGGCCTTCTTCTTCTAGGAGATAGGATTACCCTTATTTCAGGCAGTGGCCTGGTCCTAATTCTTTTGTCTTCTTTTGTTCTTAGTATAGAGTAGAGAGATTTACCTAAGAAATGATTAGTGAGATAAGATTATGTAGGAAGGGTAGTTAAGAAGAAAGGCCCGCTTTTTTTCTAGGGCCCTCTTGTGATATAATAGGCCTGAAAATCTTTTTTTAAAAAAGGAGTATAGAATGAAAAGGAAAATGTGTCTTATTACTTTAGTGGTATTTGCTCTGCTAGTGAGCAGCTGCTCTGGACCTGAGCAAATAGAAACTAGTGACACAGTGCTTCGCATGGCAAAGTCTGTGGACCCTGATGGACTAGACCCCCAAAGAAGCGTCGCTGAGAGCACCTTTGAAGTCACCTCGGTACTTTATGATACCCTGATGGAAGTAGAAGAAGATGGGTCTCTTGCCCCGGGCATAGCCAAGACTTACAGCCTTTCAGAAGATAGTCTTAGCCTGAGCTTTGTAATAAAAGAAGGCCTGCGCTTTCATAATGATAGGGTAGTGGACGCCCAGGCGGTAAAGGACTCCTTCCTGCGACTGCAAGAAGAAGCCAGCCCCCGGGGCAAGGACTATGCGAATTTTATCCAGATCAATGTTCTTTCTGAGTATGAAGTAGAGTTTGTCCTCCAGGAGCCCGATAGCCAGGCCCTAAATCTATTTGCCTACCCTTGGGCGGCCATTGTAGAGGCCTCGGCTGATAATCTAAGGGCCAAACCGGTAGGAAGCGGGGCCTATAAGCTGGTGGAGTGGATCCCCCAGCAACATATTTATTTGGAGGCCTTTGATGGAAGCTACCGGGACGCTAAGATTCCCCGGGTAGAGGTTCTTATGATTCCTGATACATCGGCCCAGATTACCTCCATTGAAAAGGGAGAACTGGATTTTATTGAGATTTATGCAGAAAATATTGAAAGTATAGACACAGACAAGGTAAACCTGCTGCGCTTTCCTAGAAATGGCATCCAGCTTATGGCCATGAACTCGGCTAACCCTTATCTAGCCCAAAAAGAGGTAAGAGAGGCCATCGCCCATGGGATCAACATTCCTGATATCAAGGAGGCCGTCTGGAAGGGAGTGGGAATTTCTATTGGAAGCCACTATCCTCCGGGAGTAAAGGGCTATCTTGATCTGACGGGGAAATACCCCTATGATCCAGCAAGGAGTGAAGAGATCCTTAAGGACCTTGATCTTTACGATAAAATCACCCTGCGCATGATGCTACCCAAGACCTATCCTGAGTATGTAGCGGTAGGGCAGATTATTGCCAACCAGCTAGAGCAGGTGGGTTTTGAAGTAGACCAGCAGATTATAGAGTGGGCCTCCTGGCTAGAAGATGTCTATAATAATAGGGACTACGACCTTACCGTGGTAGGCCATACGGGCAGGCTTGAGCCCTACGCCCTGTTGGCAAAGTATCTATCCGATGGAAGTGAGAACTACTTTAATTATAAGAATCCAGAGCTTGATGAGCTCCTCCACCAAGCTCTTGATGAGCAGGAGGCGGATAAACGCACCCAGCTCTATCAAGAGATGCAAGAGATCTTAGCAGAAGAGATTCCTGCTATCTATTTACAAACGCCAGAACAAATCTTTGTTACCAGTAAAAACTTACAAGGCTTTCGACAGTTTCCCATTACCATTATGAACTTAAGGGACCTGTATTTCGAATAGGATAAATAATGCTCAAATACGCTTTAAGGCGCCTGGCAAGTGCTCTAATAATACTTCTTGTTGTCAGTATGATTACCTTTGTGGTGCTGCGCATGATCCCTGGAGATCCTGCGCAGCTTATGCTGGGTACAGATGCCAGTGAAGAATTAATAGAGACCTTACGCCAAGATATGGGGCTAAATGAGCCCCTTTATAAGCAGTATATCTTCTGGATAGTAGGAGTTGTTCAGGGGGATCTTGGACAAAGCTACTACTTTGGAGAAAATGTGGCCCGTCTTATTTCTCAGCGCCTTCCTGTTACTTTATGGCTGGCTTTTTTTTCTGTCCTAACAGCCTTCCTACTGGCCATTGTCCTGGGAGTGTTTTCAGCGACCAAAAGAGGGTCCAGGCTGGACGTTTTTAACCGGATCCTTATTGCCCTAGGAGGGAGTGTGCCTGGTTTTTGGCTGGGCATGATGCTGATTTCTCTTTTTAGTGTGCGCTTTGAAATCTTTCCCATCTCTGGCCTAGGCCAGGGTTTTGTTCGGGGCCTGCTTCTTCCCATGATTGTCCTAAGTCTGGGGGAATTAAGTACCATGATGCGGATTGTGCGCAGCAGCATCCTAACGGCCCTGCAGGATGATGCCATGTGGAGTGTGCGGGTGAGGGGGCTGCCCCCACGAATTCGTCTTTTTAAATACGCCCTTCGCTCGGCCATGATCCAGCCCATTACCATTGCGGCCCTAGAGGTAGGAAAGCTTTTTGGAGGAACCATTATTGTGGAGACTCTTTTTGCCCTGCCTGGTATAGGAAGACTCCTGCTGGTTGCGGTAGAGCAAAGGG
Source organism: Clostridia bacterium (assembly GCA_035647655.1). Taxonomy (GTDB): domain Bacteria; phylum Bacillota; class Clostridia; order Peptostreptococcales; family Acidaminobacteraceae; genus DTU036. The sequence goes on from DASRNA010000047.1 coordinate 2,841, forward strand.
ATTTAATCCTTCTGCAAGGGGTGGTTCTTTATATTGTTTCGGTGATTGTTGTGATTTCCTTTTTTACCGATCTTCTTTATGCCTATCTTAATCGGGGCATCCCGGCAGAAAAAGAGGTGCGCTAATGAAAAGAGATTTTGCCCTTTATTTGGGACTTTTTCTTGTGGGTGTTGTTCTGGTCTTATTTATTCTTTCTTTTACCCCCCTGGCCGACCAGGCCCAGGTTATGGACTTAAAAAACACCTTTGCTGGGCCCTCTAGGGAACATATTTTTGGGACAGACCAGTTTGGTAGGGATATTTTTTCCCGCATTATCCTATCTACCAGGTATGTGTTTTTAGTCAGCCTGGGAGCGGTCAGCCTGGGGGCTTTTATTGGAATTATCCTGGGCAGTATTGCGGGGATTGGTCCGCCTTTTTTTAGCACCCTCATCCTTAGGATTATGGATGGGCTTCTTGCCTTTCCTGGGATCCTTTTAGCCCTGATGCTGGTTTTTGTTCTGGGCAAGGGAATTAAAAACTCCCTGATTGCCATTGCCGTTTTTATGATTCCGGTCTTTTGTAAAATGACCTATTCGATGATTTTGGAAAAAAGAAATATCCTCTATATCAAGGCGGCCAAAAGCTATGGGATGAGTAACTTTAACATTGTCCTCCAGCATATGCTGCCTCAAATGATGCCCAAGCTCCTTACCCAGTTTACTTCTAGCATGTCCCGGGCCATCCTGACCGAAGGAAGCCTAAGCTTTCTAGGGCTGGGAATCCAGCCTCCTGCGGCCAGTCT
>DASRNA010000048.1:0-2179 GCA_035647655.1 Clostridia bacterium
TACCAGGGGATCTTCCCCTATAACCTTATGAAAGATTTTCTTGGTCTAGATGATAGCTACTTCACCCTGGATGGGATTGAACATTATGGTTCTGTTAACTTTATGAAAGCAGGCATCCAGTATGCTGATGCTGTAACAACGGTTTCTAGAACCTATGCAAAGGAGATTAGCTACCCTTATTTTGGAGAGGGTCTTCATGGACTTCTTCAACACAAACAAGATAAATTAACAGGGATTGTAAATGGAATCGATTATGATGAGTTCAATCCTTCTAGTGATAAAGAGTTATGGGTAAATTTTAATAGTAGTTTTCCCCAGCGCCGCTTGAAAAACAAAAAGGCCCTGCAAAAGGCCCTAGGCTTTCATGTGGATGAAAAAATACCCATGATAGCTATGGTTACCAGGTTGGTGGACAATAAGGGACTGGATCTTTTAAGCTTTATTTTTGATGAATTAATGGAAGAAAACATCCAATTTGTTCTTCTGGGTAGTGGAGACAAGGCCATTGAAAATCAATTTATACATTTTCAGGATAAATACCCACAAAAAGCCAGTGCTCATATTTATTTTGGAGAAAGTTTTGCCCGGAAAATCTATGGTTCTAGCGATATCTTTCTTATGCCCTCGCGCTTTGAGCCCTGTGGCTTGGGTCAACTAATGGCCATGCGTTATGGGTCCATTCCTGTTGTAAGAAAAACAGGAGGCCTAGCTGATACAGTAATTCCTTATAATCGTTATACTGGTGAGGGCACAGGCTTTGCTTTTGAAAACTATAATGCCCATGAATTGCTTTTTGCTATTAAAGATGCTATTTATCATTACAATGCTCCAGAAAGCTGGTGGAATATTGTTAAGCAGGCCATGGAGAAAGATTTTAGCTGGAAAGAATCAGCATCCCTATATGAGGAATTATATGAGAAACTCTAAGTCGTTGGGAGCAGTAAAGGAAGGTGAAAACTGGCTATTTCGAGTGTTTTCTACTCGTGAAAAACTTAGTTTAGCCCTTTTTCCTGATCCTGAAAAAGACAAACACCGCATCTATAGCATGGAAAAAAAAGGGGATCTATTTGAACTTTCTTTAGCAGGAGACTATGAAGGTTGGGGCTATGGCTATATTTACCAGGATCAACTCATAGTTGATCCCTACGCTAAATATGTATCCCATAAGGCCAAAAGGGGAATCTTGCTTGTAGATAAAAAAAGCGATCCCCCGGGCTTTTCTGAGCATAAGCCTCCTAGGCTTAGTTATAAAGATGCGGTAATTTATGAACAACATCTGAGGGATTTTTCCATGGACCCCAGGGTTAAGTTTAAAAACCCTGGCAAATTTTTAGCCCTTTGTGAGCGACCAAAAAGTGGGGGCAATCTTATAGGGACAGATTATATGGCTGCTCTAGGCATTAGCCATGTTCATCTGCTTCCAATTACGCCTATTATGAGCCTAGAAGCAGAAGATGGCTATAACTGGGGCTATGACCCGGAGTATTATTTTGCTGCCCACAGGGGCTATCTGGTGGCTGTGGATGAACCGGACATTGCTCTTTCTGAGATAAAAAAATCCATTATGCACCTGCATGGCATGGGCCTTGGTGTGGTGCTAGATGTTGTCTACAACCATACATATAGAACAAAAGACAGCAGCTTTGAAGCGCTTGCTCCAGGGTATTACTACCGAATGAAGGGGGAGGAGTTTCTAGACGGATCAGGATGTGGCAATGAGCTTGACACTTCAAAGCCCTATGTGCAAAACTTGATTATAGATAGCCTCCTTTACTGGGTAGAGGAGTTTAAGGTTGATGGTTTTCGCTTTGATCTCTGGGGGCTTATGGACAAAAACCTAGCAGAAAAAATTGTTACAAGTCTTAGGCAGGTCCATCCCCAAATCTTGATTTATGGAGAACCTTGGGGTTCTAGCCAACAAGCAGGCCAATATGTCCACTATGGCTCGCAAAAAGGAGAGGACTATGCTCTTTTTAGCGATAGATACAGAGATGGCTTGCGGGGAAGAAATGATGATACAAGTAAGGGCTATATCCAGAACAATATTTTATCCAGGAACATGGTATTAACAGGCATTGTAGGAGACATTGACTTTTCCCCCGGGCTATTTGGTTATACCAAAGAACCTTGGGAAACGGTTAATTATATGAGTTGCCATGACAATTTAATTCTCTATGAT
>DASRNA010000049.1:0-11408 GCA_035647655.1 Clostridia bacterium
TCATTACACCCTCCTTCTGGTATTATAGCATTATTTTTCAAAATTTATCCCTAGTTATCCATAAAAACAGCCCTGGGGCCTTTTGTCTTCCTCTATATCACTTATAGCACCAATCATTAGCTTTAAGCAGATTATAGCCCATCCTGAGCAATAAATCATTCAAATAGCTTAGATCCTCCATGACTAAAAACTTAAAAGTCTAATTATACTCTGCTAATCTATGCTACAATATATCCTATAGAAGGGAGGATTTATGGAATTGAAAAAACATTTTATGAAACAAAAAATGATGACCAAAGTTCTCATCTCTCTTATTCCCCTGTATATTTTTTCGGTCTGGCTCTACGGCCTCCGGGTACTATCTCTTTTAGCCCTGGTGACCCTGGTTGGCCTAGCTGCTGAATACTGGGTAATGAGGCTTATTCAAGGCGATCGCGCTAGGGTCTCTGAAGCGGCTCTTGTCACCTGTGCACTATATACACTTACGCTCCCCCCCACCACTCCTTATTGGATTGCTGGACTGGGAATTTTAGTTGCCTTAATTTTAGGCAAGGGGGCCTTTGGCGGTTTTGGGCGAAATGTATTTAACCCTGCTTTAGTTGGACGAGCTTTTATCTATGTATCTTTCCCCGCTCAAATGACAGCTTCTTGGGCCCTGCCCTATACATCTTTTCCTGGTGGTTTTATCCGCTATGGTGTCCAAAGTCTAAGCAGCGCAACTCCTATGATTTCTTTAGAAACAACGGGAGCGCTAGCACCCATCAAGGACCTTTTTCTTGGAACAATAGGTGGAAGTATTGGGGAAGGTTCTGCTCTTTTGATTCTTCTAGCTGGGGTCTATCTAATTTACACTAAAACGGCCTCAAAAACCATTATACTCTCGGTTCTTCTATCGGGTCTTGCTTCTTCTGGCCTTTTCTACTTTGCTGGTTGGACACAGGCACCCATCCTCTTTAATTTATTAAGTGGCGGCTTTTTATTTGCAGCCGTTTTTATGGCTACAGACCCTATCTCGGCCCCAAGAGAACAGCTCAGCAAAATCATATATGGCGTAATTATTGGCTTTTCAGCAATTTTTATTCGTACATTTTCACTTTTTACCGAAGGCATTATGTTTGCCGTTCTAATTGGAAATTCTTTTGCCCCTCTTATAGAGCGTACTGTTAAAGAAATAAAAGCCAAAAAAACTCTTAAAGGAGCCAGCAAATGAAAAAAGGTTATCTCTATACGATTATTTTTATGGCCCTGGTGTCCCTGGTCCTTACTTCAGTTCTTGCCCTAAGCAATGCTGCTTTTTTGCCCACAATTGAAAGCAACACCTGGAAGGCGAAACAGATTGCCATCCTTGATGCTTTTGGTGTTGAAGCAGAGAATCCTGAGGACTTTTTTGATACTTATGTAAAAGAAAAGAGTTTTGGAAACCTCAGTGGTTATGAGCTTGAGGGCCAAGAACCAGCCTATGCTATTCCCTTTGAGGGAGCAGGCCTATGGGGAACCATCCGTGGTTATTTAGCCCTAAGTGAGGATCTATCTACCATTCTAGGAATTACCTTTACCGAACAAAGCGAAACTCCTGGACTAGGGGGGAGAATTGAAGAAGAGCAGTTTCGTGATCAATTCAGACAGATAGAACTAAAAGCTCTTACCTATGATGATGAGCTTCAAGCCATTACTGGAGCAACCCAGACATCGGCATCGGTACTTCGAATTATAAATCATTTTCACGAGAGCGTTCTTCCTAATCTGGAGGTCAACTGATGATGGATTTGAAAGTTATAGCAAGAAACAATATTACTAAGGAAAATCAGGTTCTCAGACAAATACTAGGAATCTGTTCTGCCCTAGCGGTAACAAACCTTATGAGCAACTCCCTGGTTATGGGTCTTGGTGTGGCCTTTGTTACTGGGCTTTCAAGTTTTACCATTTCACTACTTAATCAGTGGATACCCCAGCGTATTCGCATGTTGATTCAGACTTTTATTATTGCCTTTTATGTGATTTTGGTAAATCTATTTCTCCAAGCCTATCTTCCTGATATTTCAAAGCAACTAGGTCCTTATGTTGGACTAATTATAACCAACTGTATTATTATGGGAAGGGCTGAGGCCTTTGCCGCAAAAAACCCACCCATTCCAGCTCTTATCGATGGTTTCTTTTCCGGGATTGGATACCTTCTGGTTCTTCTTGTCATCAGCTTTATCCGAGAATTCCTCGGCTTTGGAACCTTATTTGGTTTTGATCTTGGACTAGACTTTACTAGATGGACCCTAATGGTTATGCCTCCTGCTGCATTTTTTGTCATATCCATTCTCATCTGGTTTACCTCAGCCAGATCAATTAAGGCTGAGCAAAAACAAAGGAGTAGATCATGAGTCCACAAATTTCACCTTTAGTAATTTTTATTGCTTCGATTTTTACCAGCAATATGATTTTGGCGAACTTTTTAGGAATGTGCTCCTATCTTTCTATCTCAACTGAGTTCAAAACTGCCTCAGGCCTTGGTAAGGCAGTAACCTTGGTGCTTGTTATCACCAATACAGCCAACTGGCTTATTTATAAATATATTATTGTTCCTCTTAATCTAGAGTACCTACAATATATTATCTTTATTATGGTTATTGCAGCCATTGTACAGATCCTTGAACTTTTTATGGATAGATATTTTCCTGATCTACATGCTAAATTGGGAGTTTTTCTTCCCCTTATCACAGTAAACTGTGCTATTTTGGGATCTACACTTTTTATGGTTATTCGTAACTATAGCTTTGTTCAGTCACTTCTTTTTAACTTTGGAAGTGGCCTTGGCTGGTGGATGGCTATCTGTATGTTAGCAGCCATTCGCGAAAAGATGGGTAAAGCTAAACTACCTCCTGGTCTTGCAGGTCCAGGAATTGCCTTTTTGATTACCGGTATTATGGCTCTTGCCTTTATTGGTTTTTCTGGCATTTTTCCGGTCCAATAAGGAGGCTTAGATGAATTTTTCGGAAATCTTTACTACGGTAATAAGCATTACAGGAATCTCGGTGGTTCTAGCTATTATCATATCCCTGGCGGATATGAAACTCAATGATTACGGAATTTGCAAAATAAATATAAATGACGGAAATAGGGAGCTTGAAGTAACAGGGGGCCAAAGCCTTCTGAACTCCCTAGCAGAAAATAAAATTTTTATTCCCTCGGCCTGCGGTGGCAAGGCAACCTGTGGTCTATGTAAGCTCCAGGTTATGTCGGGGGCTGGTCCCCTTCTTCCCACCGAAGAACCCTATTTAACGCCAAAGGAAAGAGAAGAACATTTCCGCCTGGCCTGCCAAGTCAAGGTCAAGGGCGATATGGACCTACTTATTCCAGAGGAACTTTTTAACATAAAGGAATTCCGCACAAGGGTGGATAAATTAGAAAATCTAACCCACGACATCAAACTTGTTCGCCTCAAGCTCCCCGAGGGAGAAGATTTAAACTTCAAACCGGGTCAGTTTATGCAGTTTTACACCAAACCCTATGGAAAAATTAAGGAATCGGTTTTTAGAGCCTACTCCATCTCCTCTGCCCCTAGCGACAAGGGTTATGTTGAATTTTGTATTCGGCAAGTTCCTGATGGGGTATGCACTACCTATGTTCACACTGCTTTAAAAGAGGGAGATGAAGTTCCTCTATCTGGCCCCTATGGAGATTTCTACTACCGGGGCAATACCCCTAAGATGATCCTGGTTGGTGGGGGCAGTGGTCTTGCACCCCTACGTAGTCTTGTTCTTGACAACCTTGAAAAGGGAGTGGACGCCGATATGACCCTCTACTTTGGCGCCCAGAGCCTAAGAGACCTATACTATACCGAGGAATTTAAAGCCCTAGAAGAAAAACATGATAATTTCCACTTTATCCAATCCCTTTCTCGTCCTCAGGAAGACGATGTATGGGATGGAAATGTAGGGCGCATCACTGTAGCCCTTGAAGAAGATCTTAAAAATATGCAGGGAGATGGCAGCGATATCGAAGCTTACTTATGCGGAAGCCCTGGCTTTTTAGCCGCAGTAAGAAAACTTCTTACTGATAATGGGGTCCCAGCATCACAAATCTTCTTCGATGAGTTTTAGGAGGTAGCTATGGCAAAGAAAAACCCGCGTATGAAACAAATCCAAGAAGATATGGCCCCTGGTAGTCTAACCCTAGTTGGTTTTTTAGGTGATGATACTAGAAGCCTTGATGAGATTATCCGGCAAGATGAGGCTCTTTTGCAAAAAGAAGGAATTGAAATTTCTGATATGGTAAAGGCCCTTAAAAGATACACCTTTCTTGGAGTTGATGGTTTAGGAGACCCTGTTGATAGTGGCGATTATATCATTACCGTCGATCATTTTCGCGGTTGGCAATATTGTCCCTTTAAACATAAAAAAAGAGTCAGCAAGCGCAATACCACCTTATTTGACAAGGTAACTAAAAAGACCCTTTACTGGAGTGATTTGTCCTTACATCTTATTGAGGAACACAGCTTTTTCCAAGGCAAAGGTTCGTCTTTTAGAATGGAGCCCCAGGATCTAATTGATGTTTTACGCCTTAAAAAGACAGAATAAGGCGCTAAGCTTTACAAAGTAAAAAGAGACCTTTTTATTAAATTTAATAAAGGGTCTCTTTTTACTTCTAATCTCTCCTCTTTATATCAGCTGCCATATATTCAAGGAATTTTTTTATTAGTTGGCTATGATGGCCTCGTAAAACCATATGGTGATTGGCAAGGGGATGCTGTAGGAAATAATCTGTGCCACCAGGAAGATGTATGCGCATTTGGCTGCGACATAAGTCATTTCGGTGCAGGCTTTCTATTAGTCTTCCCTCTTTGGCTACAAAGTGTTTAAAACTATCCATTTTAAAAAGGGTCACATCTTCAAATCCAAAATCTGATGCAAGGGCCACTCCTATTCCTGACTCAAAATGCGTATTAAGGGATATCTTCCTAGGATAGTCTAAAGGTAGGGTGCAGTGGGCAATAACCAACTCTTCTTTTTCTGGATCAAGGCTACTAGGATTTGCCATAAATACCGACTCCTTTAATAGGGTCTGGGCAACCACCATAGATAGCAAAGATTTTTTATCCCCTTCACAACCAGCAGGATATCCTTCAGCATTTAAGATTGATAGGGCTAAACAGGCGGTAGATTGCAGGGGACCTAGAAGGTCAAAACATCGAAGAGTAAAACCGAATAGATTGTGTTTTTTCATTAGGCGCTTGAGTGCACCATATATTTCCAGCGCTTTTTCCATCTCCAGGGCCTTATAACCCTGATCAAGAAGTTTTTGCGTCCAAGGATTTTCTTCGTATCCACCTTTATCCACTTCGGCTAAAAGTTCATCAATAGAAAGGGAAACAAAGTCAATGCCGGCGATTTCTTTTACCCGATCTTCATCGACATCGCTTGCAATAAGCCAATCGGAAATACCAAAGACTCCTAGTCGCATACCTTGAAGTTTTACCTGGGTGTTTTTTAATAGTTGAATCTCTTTTAGTTTTTTCCCCACGAATTCTGGTGCACCGTGTAGGATTTCTCCCTTTCTTCCTTTTTCTTGTAAATAAGCAAGAATTTCCAAAGATGCTGCCAGTGAATTATGGGCAGGATGGGTGAGAAGGTAGATTTTTCCTGGAAGTTGATCTAAGATTTTTCGAAACTGCTCTTCTGTTCCTCCAGTAGCAATAAAGACAAGACTGAGTTCTTGGCGGATTAAATCATCTAGGCTACCAAAACTCAAATCAATATTTAGGTTTTTTCTAAATTCCTCTAAACTTTTCATTAGCTCGTCTTGCTCTTGATGGGCTGCGCTTATAATAAGTGTATGCATACTTCCTCCTTTTCTCTTTTTACTTATACCCTATCTTTTATTTATTTCTCCTAAAGACGAAAAAAGCCTATACTTTCTTTTGAAAATATAGGCTTTTTACATAATAATTATCTAATCATGACCATGGCATACCGAACCAGTGGAGCTAAGCTCCCCTTTAAGGTAGGCCTCGGCTGCCTTTTTGGCTTCTCCTTTAGCACCAATAATTACTTCAATGTTATTTTCATTAAAGATGGCTACAGCAGCGCCTCCCATCCCTCCAGAGATGATTACATCCACTCCTTGTTCATGCAAATATCTTGGCAGGAAGCCTGGCTTATGCCCTGGGTTGGGAAGAAGGATCTCTTCTACAATTTCTTTTTCTTGGCTATTAAAAACCATAAAAGTCTCGCAGTGGCCAAAGTGTTCAGTCACATTTCCCTTATCGCTTGCAACGGCTATTTTTAACATTATCTTTCCTCCATTTTTTCTAATTTTTCCACTAGTTTATCTAACCAGGGTCCCTCAAAGTCCTCAATCTTACCCTTATCACAAGCTTTAGCCAGCTCAGGATCAATAGGAATCCTGGCTAAAATATCAAGGCCTACTTCCTGGGCCGTTTCTTCTAAATGACTTTCTCCAAATATTTTGTAGTCTTTTCCATTATCTGGACAGGTAAAATGGGACATATTTTCAACTAGGCCTATAACAGGAATATCCATCATTTTAGCCATATTTACTGCCTTGGTCACAATCATGGAAACCAGCTCCTGGGGAGAGGTTACCACAATGATTCCATCTACTGGAATGGACTGAAAAACGGTAAGGGGGACGTCCCCTGTTCCTGGTGGCATATCAATAATCATAAAGTCCACATTATCCCAGATAACATCGCTCCAAAACTGTTTGACAGCGCTTGCAACAATTGGTCCTCGCCAGACAACAGGGTCGGTGTCATTTTCAAGAAGCAGGTTTATTGACATAATATCAATTCCCTTTTTTGTTCTAATGGGAATAATTCCTTGGTCTGTTCCCAGAGCTTTTTCCCTAATACCAAAGGATTTTGGAATCGATGGACCTGTAATATCAGCATCCAAGACGGCGCTATGATATCCCTTACGATTAAGAGCAACAGCCACCATGGCAGAAACAAGAGATTTTCCCACCCCACCTTTTCCGCTAACGACTCCGATTACTCTTTTTACCCTGCTCTTACTATGAAGATTTTCTTTAAAATCTACCTTTCTGTCCTCGCATTCCTGAGAACAGCTAGCGCAATTGTTATCACAGTCTTGACTCATTTTCCTCTCCTTTTAGTCCTAGTTTCACTAGATTCTTATGATTCTTATTTTTCATTAAACCCATAAGCTCATCAAAAACATCCTTGGCAGCTTCTCCTGATGGACAAGCGACATCGGCAATTGTCTTACCACTATTTACCATTTCCAGGGCCATGGGATCAAAGGGAATTTTTCCTACAAAATGAATTCCTAATTCTTTACAAAGTTCTTCTATATGTTTGGTGTTTTCTAAACACAAGTCAAATTTATTGATACAGACCGCTGTCTCAACTCCCTGGATATGAGCCGTTTTGATGATTCTTTTCATATCACTAATACCTGAAAGGGAAGGTTCAGCAACAATAAGGACATAATCTACTCCACTAAGAGAAGCAATAACAGGGCAGCCTATGCCAGGAGAACCGTCAATAATAGCAAAATCGGTTTCAATGGCATTTTTCATTGCTTTTTTAACTTCAGTAACAAGAAGTCCTGAATTTCCACTTCCCATAACAAGTCTGGCCGTAGAAAAAACCTCCTTGTTTTTATATAGCATCATTTCCCCTGCTGGGATATTTTTCATGGTAATAGCCCCTGCCGGGCAAAGATAATGACATACACCACACCCTTCACAGGCAAAGGGGTCGACCTTATAGCCATCTTCTGCTGAAATCGCATTAAAACGGCAATGGGCACGACATAAGTCGCACTCTGTACATAGTGACTGATCAATTACCGCTGTAGGTAAACCATAATAATCCGATTTTTCTGGTTGGTTTCTATGGCCCATCACTAGATGTAAATTAGGTGCATCTACATCACAATCAGCATAAGCCCGAGCTTGGGAGAAATGTATAAAGGCACTGGCCAGGGTCGTTTTCCCCGTTCCACCTTTACCACTAAGAATGAGAAGTTGCTTCACTCTGAACCTCCTTTAATAGGGCCAAGAAGAGCTCGCCAAACTCTTCGTTTTCATTTGCTGCAATTTTTCCTGCTGAAGTAAGTCCACCCAGTTCATAGGAGAAGGGAATTTTCCCAAGAATTTTGATTCCATTTTCCTTACAATACTTCTCCGAAGGATTTTCTTTTTCTGTACATTTATTCAAAACCACTCCAAAGGGCTTTTTAAAAAGTTCTACTAGTTCATGGACCATCTCTAAATTATGAGCTCCAAAAATTGATGGCTCAGCAACCAGAACACAATAATCGGCATCCTTTATGCTTTCCATTACAACACAGGCGCTCCCTGGAGGTGCATCGATAAAAACAAGCCCCTTATCATCTTTTACTTCTTCTAAAAGTGACTCAATTATCATTGTTCCTGATGCTTCTCCTGGATCGAGCATGCCTGTATAAATAACAATGTCATCAGAAACGCCCTTTTCCACTGTCCCTATGGATCTTTCTTTTTCGCTTATAGCCCCTTGCGGGCAGACTAGTTTGCAACCACCACAGGAGTGACAGATTTTTTCAAAAATCATAAGTTCCCCCCCTGCATAGGCCAGGGCATTAAAAGCACAAAAATCAACGCATTTTTTGCATCCATCGCATAGGTCATTATCAACCACAGGCATTAGAACATTAATATCTTTCATCTTATTATCCACGGGCTTTAAAAATAGATGACCGTTTGGCTCTTCAACATCGCAGTCAAGATAGACTGCTTTTTTTGCTGCAGCAGCAAGATTTACAGAAAGCAAAGTCTTTCCTGTTCCTCCTTTACCACTGAGAATTGCTATTTTCATAATTTAGCCTAATTCCCATGAAGGCCGGCATGGATTTCGCTAAGTTGCTCCAGCTTGCCCTCTAGAAATGCTTGCAGATTTTCTTCTAGATTATCTCCCTGTGTTTTATAAAATGCTATCTTCGCTTTTTGAAGTACATCAGCAGCATTGTCTCCAAGACGTGGAGTAAGAAGGACATTTACCCCATTGTCGATAAGGATCTGTGCGGCTTTGATGCCAACTCCGCTGCTTCCTGATGCTGCCGTGTTTTCTACAAAAACAGCCTCTTTTGTTTCTTTATCATAGATATAATAGTAAGCTGCTCTACCATAAGTGCCACTTACATTTGTTTCTAGATTATTCTTATCTACAGGTATTGCTATTTTCATTTATTCCTCCTTAGAATTTTTTAAATAGTTTTTAATTGCATCACGTAGCGCACCAGCTCCCAAATTAGAGCAGTGCATTTTTTCTTCTGGAAGACCGCCTAGGGCCCCGGCAATATCTTCTTCGCTAAGATTAAAAGCCTCTTTTAGGCTTTTGCCTTTGGCCAATACAGATGTCATACTGGCAGTGGCTATAGAAGCGCTACAACCAAATACAAGATAACTAATATCATCAATATGGTTATCCTTTACCTTAATGTACATGGTTAACGAATCTCCACAGGAAGGATCCCCATAGTGTCCCTCGGCATCAGCATCGGGCATACTATGAGCATTTCTTGGGCTCATGAAATGTTCCATTACTTTTATTGAATACATTATTTCTCCTGGTTTGCCTCTCTATGGCGACGGCCTCCACGCCTTCGCCTCATACAAGCCCGTCCACAGTCGAAAAGACCGTCACAAATTTCATATTCTCCGCCTTCTATCATAAGAATATTTCCATGAACTAAGGCTTCAGCCATTTTTTTTCTCGCACGTGTGTAGATGCCTTGAACAGTGGTCCTAGCAACTTTCATCTGAGCGGCACATTCTTCCTGCTTAAGTCCCTCAAAGTCGATAAGTCGTAAGGTCTCGTACTCATCCACTGTCATAATAATACTGTCTTTTCTCTGCGAAGCATTAAGAGGTCCAAAGCGATTTACCCTGGGCAGGGAACAAACGTTGCGCTCCTTAATTGGCCTAGACATCTTTTTTCCTCATTTCTAATGTGAAAGAACCGGAGCCTCCTCCGGTTATCTCACAAATCTCTATACTTTTTCCAAATAGTCGTCAATGGCTTCCATTTGGCTTTTTAGGAGTTCTCTTTGCTCTTGCAGTAACTCTTTGTCGCTTCTTTCATCGACGCTGCCGCTCCAAAAACCTCGTCCAAAACCTCTTCCACCACCACGTCTAAAGCCTCTTGCAAAACTTCTGCGTCCAAAGCCTAAACCTCTAGCAGAAGTTGAGCAAGGTCCAAGACCTCGCCCTGTTAGTGGTCCTGCACCTTCTGGTCCAGATCCATCTCCTCTAGGCATAAACTCACCTCCTCAAGTTTTTGACATATGTCTTATACTTTAAGTATACACCCTTTCTGACATATGTCAAGAACTCTGGTGGCTTTATTCCATATTTATCTCTATATTTTCATCAACTACTTGAATAAAAGTTTGGCCTATATTTAGCTGCAAAGGCTGGCCTTCTTGGTCAAAAAACACTGTGGGGGCTTCTCGATCTGCCTTTTCCCAAGTGATTTCTACTTGTTCACCCTGAGAGAAGAAGAGTCCTTTACCTTCACCCACTTCTCCTATATCAGTAGGTCCTTCGCTATCAACCATAAAATTACCTACAAACTGTACAATAACATTTGTCACTTCAAGGGGCTCTCCATCATTTTCATCTATATGGAGTGCGCCATCTTTATAACGGTGGTATATCCCCTCTTCAGAGAGATAGCTGTAAGCCGTTGTATTTCCTGGCATAATATAAAGAGTAAATTCCTCTACCTTTTCTCCTCCAGGAGCTGTGGGCTCATCATAAAACTCATAGCCTTCAAATTCTGTTTTTTCAGGAAAAGACCTACTTTGCGTGTACTCTCGTATTTCTGCCATAGAAGAGTAAGCATTGTGAGGTGCCTCTTTGCCTACACTATGATTTCGATAGTATACTGGTAAACCAACAGCCATCCCATCAACACTGTGAACACCAAAGCTATTGAGACTTTTTGTGCCATGAGCACTAGCCCCAAAATGGGCAAAGATGGCATCATACTCTAGGATTCGAGTGATAAAAGGTGTACGAGCTGAACGAATCGGTCCTATCACTTCAGGGTCTGTAACCTGGAATAAGGCCAGATATCTAGTGAAGTTTCCCTCTACACGAATTTCATAGACGATTTCAGCCTCACGAAGACCAGCCTGCCAACGGGCATTGGGATGATTGTCCAGCATAACCCCTACAATAGGAAGCTCGGCAAGCTCCCCGGCAACTTCAACTCCACTTAATAAAGAGCGGGGAACTAGTACTTGCTGCTCTTCTTCGATTTCTTCTTCCTCTTCTTGCACTTCTTCGATTTCTTCCTCAAGCTCTTCTACAAGTGGAGCAAGCTCTGGCTCCTCTTTTTTACTACAAGAAACACTAAAGAGTAAAAGAACAAGTAGTAAACTTATAAT
>DASRNA010000050.1:0-6377 GCA_035647655.1 Clostridia bacterium
TATCATAGACTAGAAAGCATATAAACTACTAAGAAAACGTTAAAGACTTTAGTAAATCATTCTTTAGTGATAAAAGAAGAAAAAAGGGTATGAATTTATCAGAGAAGATAAAAGGAGGTAAGGATGAGTTTAAAACGCACACCCTTATATAAGAAACACAAAGAGGCCGGTGCAAGTATGGTTGAGTTTTTTGGCTGGGAAATGCCTATGACCTATACAAAGCTTACTGAGGAGCACCAGGCAGTTCGTAATGCTGCAGGTCTTTTTGATGTGTCCCATATGGGGGAAATTTATGTCGAAGGTAAAGATAGCGCCGCTTTTATGAAAAAAATGTTTTCAAATAATTTGGACAAAATAAAAGACGGTGCTATTTCCTATGGTTTTTTTCTCAATGAAAAGGGAGGCATTGTTGATGATCTTTTAGTTTATAAGAGAAATGAGAACTCTTATCTATGCGTGGTCAATTCCTCTAATACTGATAAAGATGATGCTTGGCTTCGCGCTCATATGGAGGGCTTTGATGTAAGTATAGACAATCGCAGTATGGATATTGCAGAAGTGGCCATTCAGGGACCCAAAGCCCAAGAAATTTTACAAAAGGTGACTGACTTTGATCTTGATACACTTCCTTTTTTTCACTTTAAAGAAGATGTGTTAGTCGGGGGGATTTCTTGTTTAATCTCTAGAACAGGATACACTGGCGAAGATGGTTTTGAAATTTACTTTGGCAATGATGATGCTGAAAAAATATGGGATTTACTTTTTGAAGCAGGTGAGGGAACCCTAAAACCTGTTGGCCTAGGCTGTCGAGATACCCTTCGTTTTGAAGCTGCCTTACCCCTTTATGGGAATGAATTAGGTGAAAAAATCTCACCCTTAGAAGCTGGCTTTGGAATTTTTGTTGACAAAGAAGGCACTTTTATCGGCAGTGATGTTATGAAGGCACAACGAGCAGGTGAGCTTAAGCGCAAACTTGTAGGTTTAGAGCTTGTAGACAAAGGTATTGCTCGACAAGGATACCCAGTCTTTGATGATAAAAATAAGGAAATTGGTTTCATTACTACGGGGTATAAATCCCCTAGTCTAAATAAAGTTATTGCTAATGCTTTAATTAAAAAAGATGGACCCTCGATAGATGATTTAGTCTATGTTGGCATCCGCAACAAAAAGGCCAAGGCCAAAGTGATTAACAAACGCTATTTGCAAAAGAAAACAAAAAGATAATGGAGGAGAAAATGGCAAACTTATTTTTTACCGAAGAACACGAATGGGTACGCGTTGAAGGAAATAAAGCTTATCTAGGGATTTCAGATTACGCTCAATCTGAACTGGGTGATATTGTTTATGTAGAACTGCCTGAAATGGATGAGGAAGTTGTTGTAGGAGACGATGTTGGTGTAGTAGAATCCGTAAAAAGCGCTTCTGATCTTTTTACTCCTGTTTCTGGTACAATTGTTGAAATAAATGAAGATCTTGAAGATGCTCCTGAGCTTCTTAATGAAGATGCTATGGCAAATTGGATTTTAGCCATTGAACTTAATGACAAAGAAGAATTAAATTCTCTAATGGATGAGGAAGACTATAAATTGTTTTTAGGTGAGGACGCATAATGCATCGATATATACCGAACAATGGTGCCCCTCTAAAGGAAATGTTAGAGCAAATCGGCATTTCCTCCATGGATGAACTATTTAAGGACATTCCACAGGAGCTCCAATTTAAAGGAGAATTAAACATTCCCGGGGCACTATCGGAAATGGAACTCCTGGAAAAAACAAGAAAACTCTCAAAAAAGAATAAGTCAGCCGATGATTTGACTTATTTTATTGGTGGTGGTGTTTATGATCATTTTGTACCATTAGTCATTGATCATATTATTTCAAGAAGTGAGTTTTATACTTCTTATACACCTTATCAGGCTGAGGCTTCCCAGGGTACTCTGCAGGCCATATTTGAGTATCAAAGTCTTATAACACAACTAACTGGAATGGAAGTTAGCAATGCATCCATGTATGATGGGTCCAATGCTGCCATTGAAGCGGCTTTATTATCTATTGCTTCAAAAAGAAGAAGCAATACTCTTCTTGTTAGTGAAGGTGTACACCCTGAAGTAATAGAAGTGGTTAAAAGTTATTCCCACTTTAGAGATATAGAGGTTAGACTTATTCCTTTGGATGAGCAGGGAAAAACTGATATGGAAAAAGCCCAGGAAATGGTGGATAAAAGTGTTGCCAGTATAATGGTGCAAAATCCTAACTTCTTTGGTGTAATTGAAGATATTCCTTCGGTCGTTGCTTTCTCTAAAAGTCATAAAATTATGAGCATTGATTATGTTGATCCAATTTCCTTAGGGCTTTTTGAAGCTCCGGGGGATCAAGGTGTGGATGTAGTTGTAGCCGATGGTCAATCCCTAGGAAATGGTTTAAATTATGGTGGTCCCTATCTGGGGATTATGGCTATGCGCAAAAAAGATGTGCGAAAAATGCCTGGGCGAGTTGCGGGTCTTTCAAAAGATCTTGATGGCAATCGGGCCTTTGTTTTAACCCTACAAGCAAGAGAACAGCATATCAGACGCTTTAAAGCAACTTCAAATATTTGTTCCAATCAATCACTAAATATGTTGATTGCATCAATCTATCTTAATACCATGGGTAAAAAGGGCCTAAGAGAAGTCGCTGTTCAAAGTGCCTCGAAGGCAGCTTATTTGAAAAAAGCCCTTCTAGATACTGGGTATTTTGAAGAGGTCTTTAGTGGATCCACTTTTAAAGAATTTACCTTAAGATATAAGGGTGATCTTGATGCACTTCTTGAAGGTTTAGAAGAAGCTGGTTTTCTAGGAGGCTTACACCTTAAGCGTTTTGGTCGAGAAGGAGAACTTCTTATTGCAGTTACGGAAAAACGAAGCAAGGCCGAAATGGATGCCTATGTGGAAGCTGTAAGGAGGCTATCATGACTTACAATCGCTTAATTTTTGAAAACTCAGTACCAGGTAAGTTTGCCTATTCCTTGCCTGACCTTGATGTGCCAGAAATTGATCTTACCTCTTTGGATACACCTTTAAGAGAAGAACTTGATCTACCTGAAGTAAGTGAAGGAGATCTAGTTCGACACTATGTAAATATTTCTACTAAAAACTTTAGCATTGATAAGGGTTTTTATCCTTTGGGGAGCTGTACCATGAAGTACAATCCTAAGATCAATGAGGATATTGCGCGAATTCCTGGACTATCTAAGTTACACCCCTACCAACCTGAATCAACAGTACAGGGGTCTTTAGAATTACTATACGAACTTCAGGAATATCTTGCTGAAATATCTGGTATGGATACGATGACACTCCAGCCTGCAGCAGGAGCTCACGGAGAGCTAGTGGGACTGATGATTATCAAAAGATATCATGAGCTAAGAGGAGACCATCATAGAAGAAAGATTATCCTTCCTGACTCTGCCCATGGTACCAATCCGGCAACAACTGCTATGGCAGGTTTTGAACTGGTTGAAATACCATCAGATGAAGATGGTAGCGTTGATGTTGATGAATTAAAAGCAGCCATTGATGATAATCTAGCTGGTTTGATGCTAACAAATCCCAATACACTGGGCCTTTTTGAGGGTCATATTGAAGAGGTTACTCAAATTGTTCATGATGCTGGCGGTCTTATCTACTATGATGGCGCTAATATGAACGCTATTATGGGCAAGGCTCGCCCAGGAGATATGGGCTTTGATGTGATGCATTTTAATGTACACAAGACCTTTAGTACTCCTCATGGTGGGGGTGGACCAGGAGCTGGACCTGTTGGAGTCAAATCATTTTTAAAGGAATATCTACCTGTGCCTTTAATTGAAAAAGATGATGACAAGTATTTTCTTAACTATGATTTGCCTAATAGTGTAGGCAAGGTCAAGTCATTTTATGGCAATTATGGGATCATGTTACGTGCCTATAGTTATATTTCAACCATGGGTGGTCAAGGTCTTCGAGAAGCTTCCGAGATAGCAGTGCTTAATGCCAATTATCTTATGGAGCGGTTGAAGAAAACCTACAATCTACCCATTGATAAATTGTGTAAGCACGAATTTGTTCTTTCGGGAATTCAAGGGGCACCAAAAGTGTCTACACTGGATATAGCTAAACGCCTTTTGGATTATGGTTTTCATCCACCAACCGTATACTTTCCTCTGATTATTCCAGAAGCCATGATGATTGAGCCAACAGAAACAGAGAGCAAGGAGACCCTAGATCGCTTCAGCGAGGCCTTAGAAACAATTGCTAAGGAAGCAATCGAAGATCCTGAACTCCTACGCAATGCACCCTATACAACACCGGTGCGTCGAGTTGATGAGGTCTATGCTGCCAAGACCTTGATATTAACCTATAAGGATATGTTAAATGAAGAAAATTGATGGAAGATTGGTAGCCGAGCATTTACAAAATGAGCTTAAATTAAAAGTTGAAGCATTAAATAAAGAAGGAAAAAACCCTACTCTAGCTGTTATTTTAGTAGGAGAAGATCCTGCTAGTAAGGTATATGTTGGTGGAAAAGAAAGAGTGGCTAAAAAGCTAGGGCTGGGTAGTTTGCGCTATGATCTAGATGCTAGTGCGACAGAAGCTCAGATACTAGAACTTGTTGAAAAGTTGAATCAGGATCCCGATGTTCATGGGATTCTGGTTCAACTTCCCCTACCCAAAGAAGTAGATGAAAACAGGATTATCAACGCTATTTCTAAGCAAAAGGATGTAGATTGTTTTCATCCCTATAATCTGGGGAGACTTTTTCAAGGTGATGAATCAGGATTTCTGCCTTGTACACCTCATGGGGTGATAAGGCTTCTAGAATTTTACGATATAGATGTAGAAGGAAAAGATGTTGTTATCGTTGGTAGAAGCAATATTGTTGGTAAACCATTGTTTAGTCTTATGCTTAACCGCTCTGCAACTGTAAGCGTAGTTCATTCAAAGACCAAAGATTTAGCAAAAAAAACAAAGGAAGCTGACATTCTCTGTGTTGCTGTAGGCAGGGCCGGTTTTATTACTAAAGATATGGTAAAGCCCGGAGCGGTAGTGATAGATGTTGGTATTAATTCTATTGATGGAAAACTCCATGGTGATGTGGCAAGAGATGTGGGGGATATTGCATCCTATATGACTCCTGTGCCAGGGGGTGTTGGACCAATGACAATAACCATGCTGATGGATAACACAATTAAAGCTTGTAGATAGTGAGGTAGTATGAAAACTGATGTTCAAATTTCTAGTGAAGCAAAAATGGAGCCCATTAAAAACTTAGCAAATAAAATGGGAATCAAGGATAAAGATATTGAGCTTTATGGTGACTACAAGGCGAAAATTTCTTTAGATATATTTGAAGAAAGCAAAAAGCGGGGCAAGCTTGTCCTTGTAAGCGCTATTACTCCAACACCAGCAGGCGAAGGAAAGACAACAACAAATGTTGGCCTTTCAATGGCCCTTAATAAACTGGGCGTGAGTGCTGTTTCTGCCCTTAGAGAACCCTCCCTGGGTCCTTGTTTTGGCATTAAGGGGGGGGCTGCTGGAGGTGGTTACGCGCAAGTTGTTCCAATGACAGATATTAACCTTCATTTTACAGGAGACATCCATGCAATAACAGCTGCAAATAATCTTTTGGCAGCACTCATTGACAATCATATTCACCAGGGAAATATCCTTGATATTGATGTAAATCGCGTTTTATGGAAACGTGCTCTTGATATGAATGATCGAAGTCTTCGCAATGTTCTTGTTGGACTTGGCACAAAAGCAGATGGTGTTCCTAGGGAAGATGGTTTTAATATTACCGTTGCTAGCGAAATTATGGCTGTATTATGTCTTGCTAGTAGTATGGATGATTTAAAAGTACGCCTAGAACGTATGGTAGTTGCCTTTAGTCGTACTGGTCAACCGATAAAATGTGGCCAACTTGAAGCAACAGGGGCCCTAGCCCTTCTTCTTAAAGATGCAGTAAAACCCAATCTAGTACAAACCTTAGAAAACACTCCTGCTATAATTCATGGAGGTCCTTTTGCCAACATCGCCCATGGTTGTAATTCTGTTTTGGCAACAGAACTTGGTCTTTTGACATCGGATATTACGGTAACAGAAGCTGGCTTTGGAGCTGATTTAGGGGCAGAAAAGTTTTTCAATATCAAATGTCGCTCTGCAGAACTAAATCCCGATGCCGTTGTTCTTGTAGCAACCATTCGTGCTCTTAAGATGCATGGGGGCAAGGCTAAAAATGAATTATCTAGTGAAGACTTAGGGGCCTTAAAAAAAGGTGTTGTGAATCTAGAAAAACACATGGAAAACTTAGCTCTTTTTGGGGTGCCTTTTATGGTGGCCATCAATACCTTCCCAACAG
>DASRNA010000051.1:0-2116 GCA_035647655.1 Clostridia bacterium
GCTTAAAGAAGGAAAAATTGTTAAAACAATTATATGCGGCGATAATTATTATGCTGAAAATATGGAAGAAACAAAAGAGACTATTATTTCATGGTTAAAGGATGAAAAGGCAGATCTTTTTATCGCTGGCCCTGCCTTTAACGCAGGCCGCTATGGAATGGCCTGTGCAGATCTATGTCAAGCGGTACAAGAGCAATTAGACATACCAGCGCTTACGGGGCTTTATGAAGAAAACCCCGCTGTTGAAATTTATAAAAGAGATCTTCACATAGTTCAAGTGGGCAAGTCAGCAGCAACAATGCGCAAAGGGGCTTCTCAAATGGCCAAAATAGCGGACAAATTGCTAAGTGGACAAGAAATTGGACCCCCAGAAGAAGAAGGCCTTTTGCCCATGGGAAAAAGAGTAAATATTTTTAGAGATAAAGCAGCCTCAAAAAGAGCTCTTGAAATGCTTTTGCATAAGTTGAATAAAGAGGACTTTAAAACGGAAGTAGAAGTTCCTGTCTATGATGCAGTAGAAGCGGCAGAACCAATTCAAGACCTTTCTAGAACAACAATTGCTTTATTGACTACAGGGGGTATTGTTCCTGTGGGTAACCCCGATCATATGCCCGCAGCAACAGCTAAGTTCTTTAAAAAATACTCCATAGAAGGTCTAGATAGACTGGAGGAGGGTGTATTTGAATCCGTTCATGCAGGTTATGATCCTGTTGAATGTAATAAAAACCCTAATCGGGTTGCACCGTTAGATCTGCTAAGAAAAAAAGAAAATGAAGGAGTGATAAATAAGCTATATCCTTATATGTATACTGTAACAGGAAATTCTACTTCTGTTGCAGATGCAATCCGTATGGGAAAAGAAATTGCTTTGGAGTTGAAAGAAGAGGGTGTCCATGGTGCGATTATGACTAGTACTTGAGGCACATGTACACGTTGCGGAGCAACGATTGTAAAAGAACTGGAAAGAAAGGGAATTCCTGCTGTTCACATTTGTACGGTTACACCAATTTCAAAGTCTGTAGGAGCACCACGAATCCTTGGAGCTATAGCAATTCCTCATCCTATTGGCCAGCCTAGTGAAGCAGAAGAAAAGGAAGAGGCAATTAGAGAAGAGCTTATTAACAGGGCCCTTGACAAACTAACAAAAACAAGCGAAGACGTTGTTTCTTAAGAGCCCCTTTTTTCTTACAGCACTTGTACTGACCTTTAGCATATAAGAAACCTTATGTTTTTTGTAAGGTTTTTTTCTGGCTAATCTTAAAAAGTAGATATCCCGCCAAAATAATTAAGGCCATACCGATAAAACTCATAAAGTCAGGGTTTTCTTTAAAGATAATCATTCCAAAAAGACCAGAAAAGATAATTCCTGTGTAGGAGTATATGCTAATCTCACTAGCCTTTGATAATTTATAGCCATTAGTGACAAAGAATTGGCCAAGACCTCCAAAAATGCCGATGCACACAAGGTAAAACAAGGCTATGCCCCTAGGAACAACAAAGTTACCAAAAAGAAAGGGCAGGGAGGCTAGGGAGGAAAAGGCGGCAAAGGCCAGGATAATAATTTCTGATTTTACCCCCTTGCCAAGATAACTAATAAAGATATAGGCAAAGGCTGCCCCTAGAGCGCCACTAAGGCCCACAAGGGAGGGAAAGACCGATACATCAAAGCTGGGTTTGACAATAAGAAGTACTCCTATAAAGCCAAGAAAAACAGTGAGCAGCTTTTCTTTAGTAAGCTCTTCCTTTAGAAAAACACTAGAGAGCAGGACGACAAGAATAGGAGAGCTTTGATGAATGGCAGTGGCGTCGCCTAGCTTTAAATGTAAGGTTGCATAGAAAAAACCCGCTACACCCATATAGCCAAAAACGCAGCGCAGTAAAAGAGGAAGTCGAAGGTCCTTTGGGACATGTATGGGGGTCTTATTTTTCTTAAGAATAAAAAAAGTGATAAAAAAGATTAGTAGATTACGCATAAAAATCTTTTCAAAGAGAGGTATTTCTGGGCCAGATAGCTTTACAAAAACTTGCATTAGTGTAAAAGATAGGGCGGATAAGAGAATATAGAGGATGGCTTTTTTGTGGTCTTTCATATTTACTCCTTGGGTAAGTTGTGGAC
>DASRNA010000052.1:0-9185 GCA_035647655.1 Clostridia bacterium
ATCATCGGGATTTAACTGAAGTTTTTTTACTCTTCTGTCTAATTGATTAGCCAGTAGGTAGCGAAAAAAGTCTTCCCAATACTTGTTATCTGTTTTGCTTAATTTTATATTTTTACACTTTTCCATATAGTTTAGTTGGTCGAGTGAAAAGATGTCTGCAGCTTTGTTTAAATCAAACTGTTCTTCTTTTAACATAAATAGGATGACTTCTTGCCAAGAATCTTCAAGAAGAGAAAACCATTTATGAGAATGTATCTTTCTTGCCAACCAAGGTTTTTGCAAAATTAGTGCCATTAAAATCCCCGGTGCTTCTTCAAAGGTCTTTCTTGCACTTGGTTTTTGGGGTTCTTCTTTGACAACCTTAAGATCCTTTCTTAGTTCCTTAGGATCAATACCAAGACGTCTTGCAACATAGCGTAGATAAAGGTCTTGTTCACTATACTTTTTAATCCTGCTTAAAAGCAAACTAATTTCTTCTAAATAGGCTTTTTTTCCATGAATTGTTTCTAAGTCATGATTGTTTTCTAACTCTCTTATTCGGTATTCAATGGACTCAAGGGCATTTTTGTCAATAAATTCTAAAAAACCCTCTTTGCCATATTTTTGAATATAATCATCTGGATCCATTTCGCTTGGAAGGGTAACCACTTTAACCAGCATGGGAAAATCATCCAGCACTTCAAGAGCGCGTTTCGTAGCTTCAATGCCTGCTGTGTCCCCATCATATAAAATTACAAGTTCGGAACAATAGCGGTCTAATAATTTGGCCTGTTCCTGGGTAAAGGCGGTTCCTAAACTAGCAACAGAGTTTTTAACCCCCTTATCATAAAGACTAATGACATCCATATAGCCTTCAACAAGAAAAATTATTTTTTCTTCTCCACGATAGTCTTTGGCATGATTAAGTCCGTATAAATGAAAACTCTTATTAAAAACTGGGGTATCTGTGGAATTAAGATATTTAGGTATTCCTTCAGGGTCTAAACTCCTTGCGCCAAATCCGATTACCCTTCGCCGTAAATCGACAATGGGGAAAATAATACGCCCACGAAATCGGTCGTAGGGTCCTCTTGCACCTTCACCAAAAAGCCCTGATTCTTTACGTACTTGCTCGCTTAGGTTTTTTCCTATTTCATCATAAAGGTTCTGCCAACCATCCTCAGCGTATCCTAGCCCAAAGTGAACTAGGGTTTTCTCAGAGAGTCCCCGATCCAAGAGATAGTTACGTGCCCTTTTATTTTCTTTGAGATTGCTATAGTACCGTAAAGCTGCCAGACGATTCAACTCATAAAAAGTATCTAAATCCCTTCTAACAGATCCGGTATTCTTATTTTTATAGGGTGTCAGATCAAAACTATAGCGCTCAGCTAGCGTCTCTATGGCAGTTAGAAAATCAAGGTTTTCATTTTCCATAATAAAGCTAATGCTATTGCCACTAGCTCCGCAACCAAAACAGCGGTAACTTTGTCTTTCTTCACTTACAATAAAAGAAGCTGTCTTCTCCGAATGGAAAGGACAAAGTCCCTTATAATTTTTACCTGTTTTTTTAAGTGGTACTCTTTCGCCCACTACATCAAGAATGTTAATATTCTCGCAGAGGATTTTTGCAATACCATCTACATATTTTTTTCCCATGCTATCTTTCCTGCCAAAACTTAGGGAGAAAAATACGCTGGACACAATTAACAGCATAGCCATCAGTCATCCCGGCAATATAATCTTTCACTCCCAAATGGTTATTTTCATTACGGTAATCTTCAGGTAATTCTTCAGGATGTTCCAAAAAATATTCATAAAGAAGCACTATAAGCTTTTTAACACGACCGCCCTCTTTTTTGGCATGAGAATCAAGGTAGACATATTTAAACATAAACTCACGCAGTGCATCTACTGCCTCACGGACTTCATCACTAAAGCCCAGAGTTTTATTTTTATAAGACCACTCGACAAGATCATTTACCATGCAATCAATTCGTTTTCCCGCAGTTTGACCTAGGCTTAGGCGTATATCCCTAGGTAAATCTTCCTCTTTAAGGATCCCTGCACGTCTTGCATCATCAAAATCGTGATTCAAATAGGCTATCCTATCAGAAAAATAAATTAGCTGGCCTTCTAAGCTTGAAGCTTTATTATCACCAGTATGATTTAAAATTCCATCCCTCACCTCATAGCTAAGATTCAGTCCTGAATAAGGCTTATTTTGCCTTGTTTCCAGGCAATCAACAACCCGAAGGCTTTGTTCGTTATGACGAAATCCCTCGGGATAGAGACTATTTAAGACTCTCTCACCACTATGCCCAAAGGGAGTATGGCCTAAATCATGTCCCAGGGCAATGGCTTCGGTTAAATCACGGTTAAGACCCATGATGCCAGCCACACTTGAAGCAATTTGCATCACCTCAAGAGTATGAGTAAGTCTTGTACGATAATGATCTCCATCAGGCGCAAAAAAAACCTGTGTCTTATGCTTAAGCCTTCGAAAACTTTTGGCATGTATAATCCGGTCGCGATCTCTGGCAAAACAAGTACGATAAGCATCTTCTTCTTCAGGAAAAATCCGACCTTTAGATAGTTTGCTTTTACTAGCCTCTATACTAAGGGTCAAATCTTCTATCGCTTCTTTATCTTTTCGGCTATATTTTTTCATTCATATTGAAAACGTTCATCGAAATAACTAACTAGTTCTTCGATATCAATACGCTCTTGCTCCATAGTATCTCGATGACGGATAGTGACGGTATTATCCTCTAGGCTATCGAAGTCTATTGTTACACAAAAAGGGGTGCCAACCTCATCATAGCGGCGATATCTACGCCCAATACTTCCACGTTCGTCCATTTCAACTCGGTAATGAGCACTAAGTAGATGAAAGACCTCTTCCGCCTTTGGAGAAAGCTTCTTAGAAAGGGGTAATACACCTATTTTTATCGGAGCAATCATGGGATGAAAGCGCATAACATTTCTTGATGAACCATCTTCTAGTATTTCTTCATCAAAAGCATCAACTAAGAATGCTAAAAACAAACGCTCAACACCTACACTTGGTTCAACAACATAGGGTGTGTATTTTTCATTTGTATGAGGATCAAGATACTGCATATCCTTGCCAGAGATTTTCATATGTTGGCTTAAATCATAATCTGTTCGATCAGCAATACCCCACAATTCGCCCCATCCAAAGGGATAGAGATACTCTATATCGCTAGTAGCAATACTATAATGAGACAGTTCATCCTTATCATGATCACGCATACGAATATTATCTTCTTTGATTCCCATCTTTAACAAATAGGACCAACAAGCTTTTTTCCAATAATCGTACCACTCTAAATCTGTTCCTGGCTTACAAAAGAACTCCAACTCCATCTGCTCAAATTCTCTTGTTCTAAAAATAAAGTTCCCTGGAGTTATCTCATTTCTGAAACTTTTTCCTATTTGACCTACACCAAAGGGAATCAGCAAACGAGAAGAACGCTGAATAGATTTGAAGTCAACAAAAATTCCTTGCGCTGTTTCTGGTCGAAGGTATATTTCAGTACTTGCACTTTCAGTAACTCCTTGGGAAGTTTTAAACATCAAATTAAACTTGCGAATATTTGTGAAATTATGTTTACCACAAGAAGGACATGGAATCCTATCTTCAAGTATTATCTCGTGAAGCCTCTGATCATCTGCTCCTATTAGCTCCTTATGAATAGAGTTTTTTATAAAATACTCTTCCACAATATGATCGGCTCTAAATCTACTTTTACACTCCTTGCAGTCAATAAGTGGATCACTAAAACCACTAACATGGCCACTCGCCTCCCAGACAGAGGGATTCATAAGAATTGATGAATCAAGTCCAACAACATTCCTATGTCTTTGAATAAAGTAATACCACCAACTGTTTTTTATATTCTTTTTTAACTCTACACCTAGGGGACCATAATCCCATGTGTTAGATAGTCCACCATAAATTTCCGAGCCGGGATAAACAAATCCGCGATTCTTGGAAAGAGAAACGAGGTTTTCCATGCTTATCATACTTGTGCCACGTCCTTTCAGTTTATTCTAGTTCATTTTTTTCCTTGTTTTATTTAGTCTTTTTATCTTCTGCTTCTTTTTTGGCCTTCTTCTCAGCCTTTTCTTTAGCTTCTTTTTCAGCCTTTTCTTTGGCCTTCTTTTCAGCCTTCTCTTTGGCCTTCTTTTCAGCCTTTTCTTTGGCCTTCTTTTCAGCTTTTTCTTTGGCGTCTTTTTCTGCCTTTTCTTTGGCTTCCTTTTCCGCCTTTTCTTTAGCTTCTTTTTCCGCCTTTTCTTTGGCTTCCTTTTCCGCCTTTTCTTTAGCTTCTTTTTCCGCTTTTTCTTTGGCTTCCTTTTCCGCCTTTTCTTTGGCTTCCTTTTCCGCTTTTTCTTTGGCTTCCTTTTCCGCCTTCTCTTTGGCCTTCTTTTCAACTTCTTCTTTTATTTCTTTTTTGGCTTCTTCTTCAGATACTGCCAACTCTTCTTTGATCTTTTTAAGGGATTCTTCTAGTTCTTCCTTAATTTCTTCTGCTTCTTCTTTAAGGTCTTCCACTTCTTCATGGAAATCGATTTTCACTCCTTCGTAAAGCTCTTGCGCTTCTTCGAAGAAATCTTCTCCCTCATCTTCTACTGTATCTTTTGCTGCGTGAATTTTTCCTTCAATATTGTCTTTAAGCCCTTTGGCGATTTCTTTTGATTCGTTAACACCTTTTTTAACAAACTCTCCTATTTCCCCGCTACCCTCTTTTGCCTTTGCTACTGCCTTGTCTAAGTATTCTTGCACATTGATCACATTTCCGTTTTTTTCTTCGAGAGTGACAGTGTGGCCAGTCACAAGGGCAACAGCGAGGCCTGCAGCTGATAGATATTTTGCGAAGAATATGCCAACTACACCAACGCCAACAGGAATATTTAAAACAACGTCATCATCCTTACGCACAGTTACGCGAAGAAGAGTTCCTTTTTTAGCCAACTTTTTAATATGATCAAGCAGGCCCTCAATGGTAGATTTACCATACATTCCATCCTTAGCCAAGGCTGCTTCAACGGCTAAATCTACATCCCCTTCAGCGGCTAAGAGATAGGCTCTTGCCTCATCATAATCAAAACCAGTTTCATGGATAAATTCATCAATCATTTCTAAGGTAATATCTTTCATAATTTCCTCCTATAGATATTCTGACATTTCTTGGTGTAAAGTGGGAAGGTCGGCACCCAAATGTGCATAAATAAAACCTTCCATCAAGCGCGCCGCTTTTTCAAGGTCCTTACTATCTAAGCTTAGATTTAAAAAAGCTGACATTTTCATATTTGATGCGTCTCGCCATAAGAGAAGAGCTTCTGTATCTTCTCCCCCCTCCTGGGCTTCACCCATCTCTACTTGTAACATATACCCGTTTGTAGATCTTTTTACGCAATCCAAATCAGGCATCAAGCCCATTATTTTAATAATGCGAGCTAAAAAATAGGCAAGCATTTTATCTTTTAGTGCGGGAAACTTTTTTAGTACGCTGAGGCTGTTAATAATTAACTCAAAGGCCTCTACACTTACTTGCTTTTCCTGAAATAAGTAAAGATAGCTTTTTGTAAAAAAAGACGCCATTAGCATAATAGAAAAATCATTTCTCAAATCATAAAAACTATCTATAACCTCTACACTTCGAAGTTGTAGTTTTCTACCGCTTACCTGATAAAGTCCATAACAAAAGGGGCTAGAGCCAATATTAAGGGCGTTTTTAGGATGATTGGCCCCTCTAGCAAATATATCGACTTTACCCATTTGCCTGGTAAAAACTCTTAGATAGCAGTCTCGATCATTGATTTTATTTCTTTGCAGAACAACACCTTCAAGTTCAATTTGTCTCATTTTTTATAGCCATACTCACTTACATAGTGACTGGATTTTCGCCAACCACTTTTAACCTTAACCCATAGTTCTAAGTATACTGGTTGAGAAAAAAGTTCGCTTAATTCAATTCGCGCAGCCTTTCCTATTCCTTTAAGCTTTCTTCCTCCCTTGCCTATAACAATCCCTTTATGGGACTTTTTTTCCACAATAATAGTAGCAGCCATATAAATGCCTTTTTCTTCTTGTTTAAATTCATCCAAGACTACGGCAATTCCATAGGGGATTTCTTGATCAAGATAGTGAAGTGTTTTTTCTCGAATAATTTCACTAATTAGCATCTCATCACTCAAATCCGTAAAGGTGTCTTCAGGATAATACTGAGGCCCTTCGGGCAGGTAGTCAAAAATAACATCTTTTAATCCCTTAACAGTTTCTGGAATAAGGGCACTTAGAGCCATAACAGCATCAAAAGTTCCTAATTGATCGATTTTTTTCTTTCTTTCAAAAAGCGTTTCTTGATCAATAAGATCGATTTTGTTAAGTAAAAGAAGTTTGGGGACATTATTAGGAAGCTTTTTTGCCATAAAAACATCTCCCGGTCCCACACCTTGGGAGATATCTATCATAAATAAAATCACATCCATATCAATCAAGGAATCATCGATGCGCTCTAACATAAAATCATCTAGTTTGTTTTTTGGTCGATGCATTCCTGGAGTGTCTACAAAGACAATCTGACCTTTTTCTTCTGTAACAATTCCTTGAATGGCATGTCTTGTGGTCTGACTCTTATCACTAACGATGGAAACTTTTTCTCCCACAAGTTGATTTACTAGAGTGCTTTTACCTACATTGGCTCTTCCTACAACAGCACAAAATCCTGATTTCACAGCAGATCCTTTCCTGTAAAGGCGTAGGGAAGCAAATCTTCTGCATCATAGAGAATATAATCATTTTTCCCTGAAATAATTATCTTTGCCTTGGGGGCAAACTCCATAATCACCTGGCGACAAATGCCACAAGGATGGGTGTAATCATCTTGCCCAACTACAACAAGATGAGTAAAGGTGCGATAACCAGAACTCACTGCCTTTTGTATGGCAACTCGTTCAGCACAGTTTGTTGCACCATAAGAAGCAGACTCGATATTACAGCCTGTGAATACTTTGCCATCTTCAGTTAAAACAGCAGCTCCAATAGGAAATTGCGAATAAGGGACATATGCCATCTTTTGAGCTTGTCTAGCTTTCTCAATTAATTCTTCAATCAACATTTTTTTCCTCCCAGAGCCCGTAGGCTTCTTCTTCTTTTTTCCTCATGGCTTTTTTTGCTTGATTCTTCTTGTGATCATATCCTAGTAAGTGGTAAAAACTATGAATGCTCAGATAAACTAGTTCACGCAAGAGACTATGTCCAAACTCCTGGGCTTGTGCACGTACCCTATCCATGTTAATAACTATATCTCCTAGCACTTTATAGTTTTGCTTACCTAGTTCATCCTTTGTCTGAAATTGAGGAAAACTAAGAACATCGGTTTCTTTATTTATACCTCGGTAGTCATGATTTAATCCTTGGATTTCTTCTTTACTAACTAAAGAAACCGAAAGTTCGCCAGGTCCTTGGATTTCTTCCAGCTCCAGGCTGGTGCGTAAAGCTAGGTCTAAGGCTCCTTCTTCTTCAGGACTTAGTTTTTCTAGGCCCTTATAATAAATCTCAATCATGGCTTTTTTCATAACGAGCTAGTATCCTCTTAACAAGGCGGTGACGTACTACATCCTCAAAACTAAAATAAACCATGGCAATATCCTCTATGTTTTTAAGGATATCCGTGGCATGCTTAAGCCCACTAGTCTGGCCTGGGGGTAGGTCAATTTGGGTTATATCCCCATTTACAACGACTTTAGATTCAGCACCAAAACGAGTCAAAAACATCTTCATTTGTTCAATTGTTGTGTTTTGTGCTTCATCTAAAATAATAAAGCTATTATCCAAGGTTCGCCCTCTCATATAGGCTAGCGGGGCTACTTCAATCACTCCACGCTCACATAATCTAGTAAAACTTTCATTTCCAAAAATATCACCAAGCGCATCATAAAGAGGCCGCAGATAAGGATCCACCTTCTCCTGTAAATCTCCTGGAAGAAAGCCTAACTTTTCTCCTGCCTCAATAGCTGGACGAGTGATAATAATCTTGCTAACTTCTTTATTACGAAAGGCTCTTGCAGCCATAGTAACAGCTAAAAAGGTTTTCCCCGTTCCAGCTGGCCCAACCCCAAAGGTTAAGGTGTTTTCTTCAATGGTCTTACAATAAAGATCTTGTCCCTTAGTTCGGGGTTTTATTAGCTTACCTTTATGGGTGGCTATTAAAACCTGCTTATCAAGTTCTTCCAAGTTATGCTGTTCTTGACTAAGGGTCATATGGATTAAATATTCTAGCTTTTGCAAGTCAAGATCTGATCCAGCTAAAATAAGATTCTCCATGGCACGTAGAACTTTAATGGCTAGACCAATGGATTCATTGCTTCCTTTTAATAAAAGTTCGCTGCCAATAAAAAATATCTCCACACCAAATTGGTCTTGTATGATTTTTACGTTTTCATCAAACTTTCCACACATTGCTTGCATGGAAACTTCAGGATTAATCGATAGTTTTTGCTCCATAAATACCTCTTATCCATTCTAGCACAAATTATCCTATACTTCTTCTTTCTGGATGATCTTTATACAAAAATAATACCCCACATGGGGTATTATTAGGTTCTGATAGATTTATCTTTTACAAGACAAAAGTTTTTTTGATGCTTTGCCTTTGATCTATACCACTACTCTTATAGTGGTTTTATAATAATCTGTTGTGTTTTACACAATACAGCATTTCTTGCACAGATCTTCAAAATGCTATTCATCTATCTTACGCTGGTCCCTCTTTTAGTCACGGCTGTTCTTTTTTCTTTTACGCTTTGCAGCGTCAGTTTTCTTTTTACGCTTCACACTTGGTTTTTCATAGTGCTTGCGTTTTTTAATCTCAGCCAATAGACCTGCTTTTGAGGTCTCACGTTTAAAACGCTTTAGAGCGCTATCAATAGTTTCATTAGGTCTTACTTTAATTCCTGTCAATCTTATCCCCCCCCTCTTTCCAAGATTTGTACATTGTACTGGGAGTAGCAAGTCTTATTATAAACCAGAATAAATGAAAAATCAAATGGTTTTATTTGTTTTCGGCTTAAACAAGGTCATCCTAACTTTCCAAAGTAAAGGCAACACTCACTTTTCCAAGTGTCCCACTTACCTTAGGAAACAAACCCCTCTCCTTTACCTTGAGAAACTGTGTATA
>DASRNA010000053.1:0-2022 GCA_035647655.1 Clostridia bacterium
ACTAGAGGAAGAGCAGGAGGTTTTGGAAGAGGTCAAGGAAGGGAACTTGCAAATGCAAAATCTGGAGCATATCAAGAGTCTGGTAGAAGAATAAGAAGAAGAGATTTTTCATGCCTGGATGGCTACGGTGGATTTTATAATCATGGGTTTGATGGTAAGGAATTATTGAAAAATAAAAAAGAATTCTTGAAGGAAAGGATAAAAGAGATTGATGAGATTTTATTAGAAAATGAAGAGGAGTAATAGATTTAAAAAATAAGGAGGATAAGTATTGGCAAGACCAGTAAAACTAAGAAGAGTATGTGATTTACCAAGAAGAAATCAATTTGAGTCAATGGGATCTTCTAGTGAAGGCTTAGAGGATGTGACTATGACTATAGAAGAATATCAAACAATTAAATTAATTGATTTAGAAGGCTTAACCCAGGAAGAATGTGCTGAATCCATGGAAATAGCAAGGACAACAGTACAAAGGATATATATGGAAGCTAGAAAGAAACTTGCAATCTTCCTAATAAATGGGTCTAGCCTAAAGATTGAAGGTGGCAACTATGTCCTATGCAATGAAATAGGACCAGGGCCTGGTTGCGGTAGATGTAGAGGCAGGGGTCTGGGAAGAGGTAGAAATATGAACCATCAAGGAGGAGGAAGAGATTTATGATAATAGCTATACCAGTAGAAATAGATTCTAAAGAAAGTTTAGTCAGTGAACATTTTGGAAGAAGTAACTACTTTTTAATTTATAATTCAGAGGAGAAAGAATATAAGTTTGTAGAAAATTCAGCTGCAAAAAGTTCTGGAGGTGCTGGAATCAAGGCAGCTCAGATAGTTGTGGATGAAAATGCTCAAGTCTTAGTATCCCCTCAACTAGGACAAAATGCAGCAGATGTAATAAATGGGGCAAAAATAAAAATTTACAAGGCTCAAGTTGGAAGCATTAAAGAGAATTTACAAGCCTTGGAAGAAGGCAAGTTAAAGCTTCTTAGTGAAATTCATGGGGGGTATCATGGGAATTAAGGGCAAGAAAATTGCAGTCTTAAGTGGTAAGGGTGGTACAGGTAAAACCCTAGTTTCAGTAAACTTGGCTGCCCTTATTTCAGAAGCTAACTATGTAGACTGCGATATTGAAGAGCCAAATGGTTATTTGTTTTTAAAACCAAAAAATATAAAAAATGAAAAGGTTACTAGGGATGTCCCCCTAGTGAATCATGATAAGTGTATAGGCTGTAAAGAATGTGCTGAATTTTGTAAATTCAATGCCTTGGCCTACACAAGTCAGCTGATAGTTTTTGAAAATATCTGCCATTCCTGTGGCGGCTGTATGCTGGTCTGCCCAGAAGGCGCACTTTCAACTAAGGAAAGGGAGATTGGAAAAATAGAAATAGGAGAAAGTAGTGGTGTTAATAACTATACAGGATTTTTGAAAATAGGAGAACCTTCAGGTACTCCCATAATAGAAAAACTTTTGGAACGGGTATCCACTAGCCTCTTAACAAGCATTATAGATGCCCCACCTGGATCAGCCTGTACAACTATGGATAGTATTAAAAATGCTGACTATTGTATCTTGGTTGCTGAACCAACAACTTTCGGTGCCCACAACTTGGAAATGGTTTATGATTTATTAGTCTTATTTGAAAAACCTTTTGGAGTAGTTTTAAATAAGACACTAGATGGAGAAAATCCATCCAAGGACTTATGTGTAGAAAAAGATATGAAGATCCTTTTAGAAATTCCCTTCGATGAAGAATTAGGTAGATTAAATTCTAAGGGCCATATCCTAGTAAATGAAAGCAAAAAGTATAAAGAAATGTTTGGCGACTTGCTACATAAAATCACAAAGGAGGTGGGGAGATGAAGGAACTCTTGATCCTCAGTGGCAAGGGTGGTACTGGTAAAACTACCATAGCTGGTGCCTTTATAAAACTAGCCCAGGCTCAAGCTTTTGCTGACTGTGATGTGGATGCTCCCAACCTCCACTTAAGTATGGAACTCAAAGATGAAGCCAAAGTAAAAGATTTT
>DASRNA010000054.1:0-6458 GCA_035647655.1 Clostridia bacterium
AACCTGTATTTAAACTCTACGATAGTTATAAGGCAGCGGGGATTCCCCTGGCATTTTTAGCCCTTGGCTTTATGTCTTATTTATTTATGCTACTTATTTTTTCCTTTCCCTATATACTTAGTAAGATTTACTTTAGTAAAGATATTGAGACCATGCTGAGTCTGCCTTTGGCCTCAGAAGAAATCCTTGCTAGTAAATTCTTGTCTCTTACCTTTAGTTCTTTAATCTATGCGGTTTTTCTAGTGATACCAATTATGTTTAAATTTGGTTTTTCTGAGAAAATGGGCCCAGTCTATTATATCTATGGATTTTTGGGGCTGATCTTACTTTCGATGGGAATCATCAGTCTTTTAGCCTTTGTTATTATTTTTTTAATGCGCTGGGTTGTACGCCTTCCCAGAATAAAAAATGCCCTTCAGTTTTTGGGGATGATGCTTATTTTGATCTTTTCTATAGGAATCAATTATTTTATCCAGTCTAGCCTAAGCGGCGATCCGGCAGAAATGATAGATCAAATCCTCAAGAGTTCCAAGGGGCTTTTAGATTCTCTTCTGCCAGGAATTCCTAACCTCCAGTGGCTTCTTCTGGCCATGGAAAATAGCGGTAGACTTTTAGGCTTGGGCTATTTTCTTCTTCTTTTTCTAGCAACCCTTCTTCTTGTGGTGGTTCTTATCAAGCTGGGAGCACCCTTTATGAGACAGGGAGTTCTTGCTAATACTGCTATCAAAGAAAAAAAAGTCAGGGCAAAAGGAAAAAACAAAAAAAGATCCGTAGCAGTAAATCTTTTTAAAAAAGAATTGGGAGAACTTTTACGAACTCCTCTTTACGCCTTTAACACCCTAGGAGGGGGAATTATTCTTCCTATTGTTATGCTAATACCTCTTATTGCTCAAGGAAATATAGGTTTCAAAGAACTAGAAATGGCCAGGGAAATGATAAGGACCTTTCCCATTACAAGTCTAGATCTTATCCTAGTTAGTATTGCTATTGGAATGGTGCTTGGAATTTTTCTTGGTTCCATAGGAAATCCCGTATCTAGTAGTTTTTCCCGGGAGGGAAAGCAGATTTGGATTATCAAAAGTCTTCCCATTTTGGTAAAAGACCAGATTCTTGGGCGCCTACTAGTAGGAATGAGTTTTCAGCTAATGCTTATTCTACCTACGCTTATTCTAATAGGCCTTGTCCTTTGGCCCCCCATAGGAGCGGTATTAGGGATTTTACTGGGATCTCTTTTAAGCGGTCTATTTATCAGTCTTCTTGGTTTGAGTGTGGATGCAAGAAGGCCAAAACTTGTCTGGGACAATCCCCAGGAGGCCATGAAGCAGAATTTTAACCTTGTAATCACTATGCTTACTAGCTGGGCCTACCTAGGACTAGTTATTTTTATTCTTGTAAGAATAAAAATAGATTATCTAGAAAACCTTCCCCTTATTGTGGGTGTGATTGTTTTTAGCCAGCTGTTAATTGATGCGGGGCTTTATATTTATTTAAATAAAACCATGCAGTCTTCACTTCTTCGTATGCAATATTAAAAGGAGGAATTATGATTGTAGTAAAAGGAACTTATAACAGTGCCAAGGTATTTACTAATGACCTAGAGGATACGGCGGCCAAGCAAATAAAAGAACTCTTAGAACAAGAATTTGTTGAGGGGCTAAAAATCCGTATTATGCCAGATGTTCATGCTGGAGCGGGCTGCACCATAGGAACGACCATGACCCTTGAAGATAAGGTGGTTCCCAACCTTGTGGGCGTGGATATTGGCTGTGGTGTGGAGGTTGTTAAACTAGGAAAACAAAAGCCTGATTATCGCTCTCTGGATGAGCTGATATACAGAGGAATTCCCTCAGGCTTTAAGATAAGAAAAAGAGAGCATCCTTTTTTAAAAAATGTAGCTATAGATAGACTTATTTGCAAAAATAAGGCAAAACTCAATATGGATAGAGCAAAGAAAAGTCTAGGCACCCTAGGAGGGGGAAATCATTTTATTGAAATAGGAGAAAATGAAAAGGGAGAGTTTTATCTGTTAATACATTCAGGTAGCCGAAATATTGGCCTACAAGTAGCCCTATATTATCAAAAACTTGCCCAGAAAAAACAAAAAGGAAAAGGAATTCCAAGAGATCTTACCTATCTAGAAGGAAAAGACACTGAGAATTATCTCCATGATATGGCCCTTATGCAAAACTATGCTGAGTGGAACCGCCGAGCCATGGCCCAGATTATCCTAGATGGACTAGGCTATGAGAACTTAGGGCGCTTTAGTACCATCCATAATTATATTGATATTGAAGAAGCTATCCTGCGCAAGGGAGCCGTAAGTGCAAAAAAAGGAGAAATCTTCCTTCTTCCTATGAATATGAGAGATGGCTCCTTTATTTGTAGAGGAAAGGGCAATCCCGATTGGAACTATTCAGCCCCCCATGGAGCAGGTCGTATTTTGTCTAGAACCCAGGCCCGGAAAAAACTTTCCTTAAAAGAATTTAAGACTTCTATGGAGGGAATTTATACTACTTCAGCTCAAAATAGAACCTTAGACGAGGCCCCAAGGGCCTATAAAAAGATGCATGAAATCCTAGAAAATGTTGAACCCACCTTAGAGGTCCTTCATCATTTGAAGGTTAGGTATAACTATAAGGCAACGAATTAGACACTAAATCATGGAGGAAAGAATGTTTATATCTCGAGTGGAAAAAACAAGAGTGAAAATTGGCCATATCCCAGCCCTAGTATTTGAACCAATAGATAAAAAGGCCCAGGGGCATATTATCCATTATCACGGCTGGGGTAGTAAAAAAGAAAATCATAGTCTAGTGGCCTCGGCTCTTGCTGCAGCAGGTTTTATGGTTCTTGTTCCTGATGGGCTTTATCATGGAGAAAGAGGTCCCTTTGAAGAAGAAGATGAGACCCTTCTTCCTGATGTAATCCTATCAAATCTTAGGGAGTTTCCTCTTTTGTCTTCTTATTTAAAGGCAGAAAAACTCTATCTTACCGGTCACTCTATGGGGAGTATGAGCGCGGGAGTTATTTTTCATCAGGAAAAAACAGTGGATGCAGCTATTATTATTAATGGATACCTAAGCTATAAGGACCTTGATCTTGATATGGAGGTTCCAAAAGAACTTCTTGAAGTTGATCCAATCGATTTTCTTGCAAATGTGAAAGATCGCCATCTTCTTATTCTCCACGGTGATGCCGATAGTTCTGTAGATATAAAGGTGCAAAGAGAATACGTAAAAAAAGCCCAGGCCTACTATAAGCCTGGACATCTGATTATGGAAGAAATCCCTAGCCTCAATCACTATGTAACTGTAGCCATGCTAGCTAGAATGATAGACTATTTAAGTCATCTTTAAGGCCCTTCTAAAGGGCTTTTTTTATCCAAGTTTTCTAGCAGCCTTTAATGTGCCAGCCAAGCTTTTGGCTGTTTTTTCTAGGTTTTTTTGTGTCATCTTGGGCTCCATAGCATCTTCAAGGCTTATGGGCCCCTGCTGGATAGAAAAACTTCCATCAAAAAGAGGGCTTTCTGCTATAAGTTCACCAAAAAATCCAAATACGGCCTTATTTTTTTCTTTTGCTTTTCGGGCCAGCTCCGTGGGTCCTTTGCCTTGGAGGCTCTGGGAATCAAATCGACCTTCACCGGTGATAACAATATCAGCCCATAGCAGATGATCATTAAAATTACATAGTTCTGTTAGTAAAGAAAAACCTGGCTTAAGGCTGGCTCCAATAAGTAGAAGAGCAAAGCCAAGCCCGCCAGCTGCTCCAGCACCGGGAAGGTCCTTTACTTTTTTTTGAAAATGCTTTTCTAGAAGCAGGGCATAGCCTTTCATGGCCTGATCTACCCTAGGAAGATCTTTTGCCTTTAATCCTTTTTGAGGACCATAGACGGCGCTGGCCCCATTTTCTCCTAAGAGAGGATTTGTAACATCAACAGCGACAAGAAGATTTGAGATAGAGGCGATCTCCCCTTCTATGCGGTTTACATAAAATAAACTTTCAAGAGAGGGGCTAAGCTCCTTGTCATCATGGTAAAAGCGCAGCCCTAGACTATGAAGAAAACCCATGCCCCCATCATTCACCCCTGTTCCCCCAAGGCCAAGAAGGATTTTTTTTGGTGAAAGACTGCGTGCAATAAGCAGCTCCATGCCAAAGCCCAAGCTACTGGCCTTATAGATATCGGTTTTTTCTTGTAGGCCCGCAGCATGGGCGGCTTCTAAAAAAGCAATCTCCTGGTTATAGTATATTTTGGACTTTAGGGGAAGACCATAGAGGTCTACTATTTCTTCCTGGTGCAGATCTAGGATAAAAAAATGATTAAGCATCTCCAGGGTTCCCTCGCCCCCATCGGCTAGAGGAAGAAGGCGAATCTGACTCTTAGTAAGACTAGAGCGGAGTCCTTTTTCTACGGCTCTAGCAGCCTCAAGACTAGATAGACTTCCCTTAAAAGAATCAATAGCAATAAGAATATTAGACTTCATGAATGGGCCTTCCTTCCAAAAAAGCTTTGAGATTATCAAGGCTGCTATCCATAATTCGTTTTCTTGCTTCCCTTGTAGACCAGGCAATATGAGGGGTAAGAATCAGGTTTTCCACTCCAAGAAGAGGAGAATCTTTTTCCATGGGTTCAAGATTTACTACATCAAGAGCGGCTCCGGCAAGGAGGCCTTTTTTTAGAGCATTTACCAGATCTTCTTCTACAATAAGGGGGCCCCTAGAGCAGTTTATAATAAAGGCTGTTTTTTTCATAAGTCCCAGGGTGTTTTCATTTACCACTCCCAGGCTCTGTTTATTCAAAGAACTATGAAGCGATAAAAAATCACTTTCTTTAAAGAGGTCTTCTAAAGAAACAAAAGAATAGGGGACGT
Source organism: Clostridia bacterium (assembly GCA_035647655.1). Lineage (GTDB taxonomy): Bacteria > Bacillota > Clostridia > Peptostreptococcales > Acidaminobacteraceae > DTU036. Next base: position 4,869 of record DASRNA010000054.1, read on the forward strand.
CTTTTTTACTTCTAGAATGATAGATGATCTCCATGCCTAGAGCCTCAGCGATTTTAGCAAAGGCAAGGCCTATGCGACCCAGGCCAAAAAGACCTAAAGTTTTTCCGGCAAGTTCTATTTGCGGGGAGAGAAGATAGGTCCAGTCATCGCTACGTGTCCAGTCTCCCCTATGGACGGATTTGCTATGCCTACCTACCTGATGGGAAAGCTCTAGCATCATAGCCGTGGCAAATTGGGCCACAGTAAGGGTTCCATAGCTGGGAACATTGCTGATAATAATCCCCCGGGCCTTAGCGGCCTGGATATCAACAATATTGTAGCCTGTGGCCAGCACGCTGATAAATCTCACCTTAGAATCTTCCAGGGCTTTTTCATCAATAGGAGTTTTGTTGGTAAAGACGATGCTAGCATCTGCTATTCTTTTTTTTACATCTTCTTTTTTTGTTCTGGGGTAGACAGTGAGCTGTCCAAATTTTCTTAGTTCATCCCAGCTAAGATCTCCGGGATTTAGAGCGTGACCATCAAGGACGACGAGCTTCATTTTTTTCTCCTTTCAGAGCGCTATACATAAGGATAAAGGCAAGTATTTGAATAAAAGAAACCGATTGCAAAAGAACCCTAATACCAAAGCTGTCCATCAGTATGCCACCTATAAAAGAAGCCAGCACATTTCCCGCAATAATAGCAGAGGTCAGTAGAGCTTGTCCTGTTGCCGCATCTTTTTTTTCCATAGTATGGGATAGATAAAAAATGGCAGTAGGAAGAAAAAGACCAAAGGTTACCGCATTAAGGCTTTGATTTATATATAGCATATATATGTTTTTTGCAAAGAGATCCAGTAGAGCCTTTAAGGCGAAAAAGAAGGCAGAAAAGAGTAAAAGCTTTTTTTCTTCAAAGCGGCTAGAAATCCAAGTAAAAGAAAACATAGTTGGTACTTCTGAAAAAGCTGAAATACCCAAGGTAAGGCCCAGGGCAGACTCATCGCCTCCAACAAAGCGGATAAGGTGGATTAGATAACTATGAAACATGCCATAGCCGCAAAAGAGCAGGACAACGGCAGGTAAAAAGAGATAAAGAAAAGGATAGCGCTTTGCGATATTACCTTTGATATCTCCCTCTTTTTTATAGAAGGCAGGGAAGGGAAAGCTCAGCACACAAAGTATATATATAACGATAAAAACCATACCAGCATAAGGGGTAATAAAAATCCCGCGTCTTGCAAGAAGATTACCTAAAAACACCGAACCAAGAGAATAAAGCAAAGAGGCCATCCCCCTGGAAACACCAAAATCGAGCGGGATATCCTCATGAAGGCAAGCAACACTTAAGGCGTTAACAAAGGGCTGCAGACTCATAAGAAAAAGAAGCAGTAGAAAATAGAAGGGAGCAAGGGCTTGCCAGGCAACTAGTCCTGCCACTAATAAAATGGCAAATCCCTGGGTGAGCATAAGTCCCTTCAAAGGGATCTTGCCATTATCTACGGCGGAAGCTAAAAAAGATTGAAGGGGAATCGAAGCAAGGTTGGCCGAAGCAAAAAGAAGTCCAATGCCAATATTGCTATAGCCAGCATCAAGTAGAAAGGTTGTGGAT
>DASRNA010000055.1:0-2732 GCA_035647655.1 Clostridia bacterium
GCACTATCACAAATTAATACATCAGTGCCCCTACTTTTAGCTGCCTGTATGGCGTCGTAGATAACACTGGCCGGGTCGCTTCCTTCTTGATGACGAATCATATCAACCCCAGAACGCTGGGCCCAAACGCCCAACTGCTCAATGGCCGCTGCTCTAAAGGTATCGCCCGCAGCAAGAAGAACTGATTTTCCCTCCTCCACTAAAAGATTGGACAGTTTTCCTATGGATGTAGTTTTGCCAGCACCATTAACACCAATAACAAGGATGACACGGGGAGGGTTAGTGCGATCAAAGATTTTCTCGGAAGAAATTTTTGATATTAGTATTTCCTCTAATAGGGGCTTTACTTCACTAGGGGATGAAAGGATGCGCTCATAAACCTCTTCTTGTAGCTGCTCTAAGACAGCCTCTGTTGTCTCAAAGCCAATATCAGCTAAAATTAGAATTTCCTCTAATTCTTCAAAAAACTCATCATCTACTTCACTATAGTAACCAAAAAGAGTATCAATTTTTGTGGCTAGGTTTTTACTTGTTTTGTTTAAAGATTTTCTAAAACGTTCGAATAAATTACTCATGATTCCTCCATTTTTAGGGACACTAGCGATGAGATACCCTTCTCCTCCATAGAAACCCCATACAAGGCATCGGCAAATTCCATGGTCCCTTTTCTGTGGGTAATAAGAATGAATTGGCTTCCCTCAGAAAACTCCTCCAGGAAGGTGCCAAAACGTTGAATATTAATATCATCTAAGGCGGCTTCAATCTCATCCAAAACATAAAAGGGGGCAGGTTTTGTCTTCAGTACCGCAAAAAGTAAAGCAATGGCTGTTAGGGATTTTTCTCCTCCACTAAGCAGATTCATATGTTGGAGCTTTTTACCAGGGGGTGAAGCCAGGATAAGAATATCACTTGCTAGTACATCCTCTGGATCTTCTAGAAGAATATCTCCTTGCCCTCCCCTAAAAAGATGACTGAAAATATCTTTGAAATTTTCGCGTATGGCAGAAAAAGTTAGTGTAAACTCTTCGACCATCCTAACTTCAAGGGAATCTATAGTCGTTTCAAGGTCTTTTTTACTGGCTGCAATATCTGCTAATTGAACACTAAGAAAGCCGTGGCGCTCATCTACTTCTTCAAATTCTTCCGGTGCCTTAAGATTAACCGGCTCTAGTTCTAGCATTTCTTGTCGGATTTTTTTACGGTAACTGCGGGGCTCCTCACAGCTGAGGTCCAAATCTTTTATCTGGAGCATACTCAACTCATATTTTCTCCAAATTTCCTCAGAAAGTGCATTTTTACGTTCTTCCACTCGACTAAGACGAATTTCTTTTTTACTCTGCTCATCATGAAGAAGATAGAGTTCTTCTTCTAGTAGACTTCTTGTCTTTTCAAGTTCAGGAAGTTTATTTCTTACAAGATCGATTTCCTTTTTTATGCTAAAGGCTTGTTCATCAAGCCTTTTGATCTCACTTTGTTCTCTTGCGTAGATTTCTCTTAAGCTATCTAGTTCAGCAAGTAGCTGACGGTTTTCTTTGATGCTATTATCTTTTTTCTCTTTTTTTTCTTCTTGTCTTTTTTTATTTTCTTGCCTGCCAAGTTCAAGCTGGTAAATTTCTTCTTCCCATCTTTTAACTTCTTCTAGGGAGCGAGCTTCTTCAAGGCGAAGGGTTAGACTCTTTTGGCGAAGCTCATCCAGACTTTCTAATTCAGAAGTACCTTCCATTTCCTTGACATTTTCTTCTTCTTTTTTTAGGTTTTTTATTTGAGCCTTTAGGTCTTTATGCTTCGCCACCAGTTCTTCTAGTCGAGCCTTCTGCCTTGTAATGGCTTCTTGACTTTGTTCTTTTTTAAACTTGCTCAGGCGCTCTTCGCTATAAAGAAGGTTTTCTTTATCCTTTAGACTCTTTTGCTCTTTTGCCAAAATTTCTTCAGCTAGAAGCAGATCTTTTAGCTCCTTTTGCTTTTCTCTGCCAAAATGGGTGGTTTCATAAATTTCTTTTTGGACTTCTTCTAGGGCAGCTTGAAGTTCTTCTTTTTCTGCCAACCCTTCTTCTAGCTTGATACTTATTTCAAGGGGACTGGCTGCATTTTCACTGCCATAATAAAATCCTTTTTCTAGGCGTTCGCCTTTAAGGGTTACTCTGATTAAGTCTTTGGGTCCCTCCAAGGCCTCTTCTAGACTTGGGTAGACTAAAATCCCTCCCAGAAGATTTTCGCATAAATCCCTGGGCCCTTCTACAAAGTTTTCTAGGCTTCCCAGGCTTTTTTCATCCCTTGCCTTAAGGGGGGAAAGCTCCTGGTAGATTAGATTGACAGAGCTTCTTCCAAGTTTTTTCATCCAAGTAGAAGAGGGAACGCCTCTTAGGTCCAAACTATTAAGACCCTGGGCTAGGGCTGCTTCTAAGGCTTTTTCATAGCCTTTTTTCGGGCGGATTTTTTTATAAAGGATTTCTCCTCCTAGAAGTTTTCTGGCTTCTTCTAGATTCTTATCCCCTTCTTCTTGCCACTTTCTATAGAGACTAATATTCTTTGCAAGGGCTGAAATCTGTGATGCGGTCTCGGCCTTTTTTGTTTGTAAAAAACTCATCTTTTCTTCAAAGAGTTTTTTATCCTCTTCTAATTCAGCTTTTTGTCTTTTGTGGCGTAGCACTTTTCTTTCTAGAGGAAGTTTTTCTTCTTCTAGGGACTTTTTTGCTTGCTCTAGTGCCAAAAAGCTAGTAAGAAGTTCCTCA